>CAMOGG010000021.1 GCA_946614095.1 uncultured Caryophanales bacterium
CTGATAGTTGCATTCTTATCACCTCTTTTATCTATTCTTTGATTCTTCTTGCAGTATGGATGTAATATAAAGGTCTTTATACTTTTCTAGTGAATTATTCACATCAATCCAATAAATATTTGTTAATTCATTATCCCATGGATCAATTTCATATTGTTCTAATACTCCACTCTGACTTATTTTTGCCCATTTAATTGTTTCAGAACACATTACACATGGTTCTTCTGAACAAATCAAAATATAGTTTTTTAGATAAACTAATTTTTTTTCTACAGTATTCCCTGATTACTTGTACTTCTGCATGGGCTGTTGGATCTGATAAAGATATACTTTTGGAATGTGTCTTATGACAAAATTGAAATTCGGAGTCTAGTAAAACTGCTCCATAGGGGTTTTCTCCTTCTTTTTTTGCAGACTCTGCTTCTTCTATAGCAATTCTCATATATTTTTTTATTATTATCTCTTTATCCATATCCATTTTATTAACCTCTTTTTTATATAAGCTTTTTTCTTAATTAAATTGTATCATGACTCAGATATTGATTCAATTTTCATTTCTAATAAAAAGAACTTTCAAAAAAGTTCCTTATTTCTTACTCAAAAGTTGTAATGATAGACCTTTGATAGGTAAATATATCTTTCTTTATGAGAATAATGTTTCTTCTTTTTTATACTGCTTTGAAATATAAATAAGTATTCCTATCGTATATATTATTGTAGTTAAGATTGTTATTAATAAAGATTGTATGTTTACATTATTCATTACTATATCATTTAATAGAGAGCCACAATTTGCGATTGGTATTAAATCAAAAATACTATTATCTACTTCCATTACATTTAAAAAATATGGAATCATTGGTAGGAGAGAAATAAATTGTAGGGATGATTGGGCTTCTTTGTATGTTTTTGCTTTTCCGGATAGTGCCATACAAATACCGGATGATAATAGTGCTGTTAAAAAAATCAGTAATATAACGAGAATAATAGATGGAAGATTGGTAATAAAGACCATTTCTTCGTAAGACTTAAATAGCTCTTTGCCAATATAAATTGTTGGTATGGATAAAAAATAAGATATTAATCCTACTATGAATGCTAAAATAGTCGTAGCAAGATATTTTCCAAATACTAATTCTGAACTTCTTATTGGAAATGTTAATATGGTTTCTAATGTACCTCTTTCTTTTTCTCCTGAAGTTGAATCTGTTACTACTACAACACAAACCATTACTACTATCATGATTAAATAAGTAATTACTAAACTAAAAATCATACTAGTCATCATATTAGAATCTTCTTCTTTTAATGATTCATAGTCTATGATGATATTTTGATATACTTTTGTAGAATCAATTCCGTTCTCTGTTAAATAATGACTTCCTAATATTGTGTTATAGGACTCCAAATAAGAATTTGCTAGAGAAAGAATGATTTCTCCACTATTTTGGGTTAGATCTGTATAAATGGTATATTTATTATGAGATTTGGTAATATATCCCTCTATTTTCTTATCATGATAAGCTTTTTCTATTTCTTCTTGATTATGATATTCTTTCATTTTTATATTTTTTAAATCTTTTATTATTTCTTTCTCTTCTGGTGTTAAGGAGTAATTGATTCCAACGTTATAAATTGATTCATTTACATTATCAAATAATAATCCAAATAATAGAATTACTAATGGAATCATTAATGGATATAATATTAATTTTTGAAGTGATTTCTTATCTCTAATGATTCCTCTTAGTTCTTTAAAAATTGTTATTTTGATATTATTCTGATTCATTTTTTTTACCTCCAATCAATTGAAAAAAGGCATCTCTTATATTAGAAGTATTTGTTTTTTTCTCAATTTCTTGTGGTGTTCCAATAGCAATTACCTCTCCTTTATTTAGCAATACTACTCGATTGCAAATATTTTCTGCTTCTTCCATATAATGCGTGGAATAAATGATACATTTTCCTTTCTTTCTCTCTTCTTTTATAAAGTCCAGGATTACTTGACTAGAGATAATATCTAATCCTGAAGTTGCTTCATCTAAAATGTAATAATGAGGATTATGTAAGATGCATCTTGCTACTCCTACTCTTTGGGTTTGTCCAGTTGAAAGATTCCCAATTCTCTGATTTTTGAAAGATTCCATATCAAATCTTTTGATTACTTCATTGATTCGATTATCGATGATAGTTTTATCCATTCCGTAGTATCCAGCACACATTTTTAGTAATTCTATACATGATATATCTTTATACAATCTAGTATTTCCAGATAAGAATGAAATATTTTTCTTTAATTCTATTTCATTTTCTTCATATGTTTTATCATGAATGAAAATCTCACCTGATGTAGGTTTCATTATACCGGCAAGCATTCTTAAAAGTGTTGTCTTTCCTGCTCCATTAGGACCTAATAATCCTAAAATTTCCCCATCTTTTACTTGAAATGAAATATTCTGATCGGCATAGAACTTTATTTTTTTTCCATTTTCACTTGTCTTTTCGAATTCTTTGGAAACATTTTCTATTTTTATCATTGTATACTCCTTTTTTATCGTTTTAAAATTAACTGATAAACTTCTTCTTCCTTCTCTTCTATATTAAAACTAGATGCTTTATCATGTCCTCCGCCACCATATTGTTCTGCTATTTTTCTAACATTACAATCTGTGATACTTCTTAAAGAAACAGAGTGATGATTAAAACATATCATCATCGCAAAATCATAGTCATAATGATTTCTTTCTAAATATTCTGGAAATTCATTTCTGTACTGATAATCCATGATGACTAGTGCTCCTTTTTTTTGATTTTGTTCTATCTCTTTGATACAAGAAATATAACTTTGCATAGCCCTTTCAATTTCTAATAACTTTGATTGAATTAGTAGTTCTTCTTCTGAAGTTAGAGAGAATGAATCATCTGATTTTAATTTTTTCGTCATTCTACTAATATATTCTTCTCTTCCTAATAAGTTATATAAGTGACTTAAATTATGAGCAAGAAGATTATTCTTTTTCTTCCATTCCCAAGTGTCTTCTAATCTTGTTAATTCTGAATAATATTCGATAGACGCTTTGGGACTAATCAGATGATTCTTACATAAATAGTCATAGAATAAACTTGTAGCACAGCACATTCCTTTTTCATCATGAATGGTAATATGTACAAATTCATAATCTCCTACTTGATTTAATCTTGTTTTATGATGATCAATTACAATGAACTTATTTTTTAAGTTTTTATCTTGTTTTATCATTTCTAATGTTTGATTATTTGGTGTTAAATCTGTTACAAATACTTCATCATATTGATAAATTTCTTCCGAATCTATTGAATCTAAAATAGTCTTATCTAAATCACTCATTTCACAAAAATAATATTTTACTTCATCAAAATAAGTTTTACTAATAATAATACTTCCCATACCATCTATATCACTTCCATGAGAAAAAACTAATACTTTCATTATTCATTCCTTTCTTTTAAAAATGCAACTAGTGCATTTAACATTCTTTCAAATTCGTAACGTGTAAAAACAGTTTCTTCTTTCTGTTCTTTACCGATAGAATGAATGATTGGTTTCTTTATTTTTTTTAATATATTTCGATAGAGAGGATTTTGAATTGCGGATATATATAACTCATCTACTAATTCATCATATTCCCTACTATCTCTTTTCATAGGAGTTCCTTGCCAGTAGATAATGCCTTTTTCTTGCCAGTTATAGTCACTTGCAACTTTTACTGCATTGGATTCTAATCCACTATAAGAAAAAACAAAATTTTGTAATTCTATATCTTTCATTTTGATTCCTTGAAAGAATGATTCGATACTATTTAGTTTCTTTCCTTTGAAATAAAAAGTATAAGGAAATAAGTTTGATAGTACTTTTGAATATTCTCCTTTTAAGTTATAGCCTACGTTAATCCATTTTAAAGACTCTCCTATTGGCTTTTCATCTTTTTGTTGAAGAAGTTCTCCATCACAATATAGATTATCTTCTTGTTGAATAATTTCTTTCTGTGTCCAGGAATCATTTTTTCTAAACTTTTGAAACTCTTTTAATTCTTCTTCTATTTTTTTATTCATTATTCTTTTCCTGTTCTTGTAACTCTTCTCTTAGTTTCATCCATATTTTTCCTAAGTGATTTTCTCCATCTCTATTTGGACCCCATCCCCAATAGGAATCTTTTGGTGAATCTTCTACAATTAAATAGTCTTTTGTTTCTAGTAATTTCTTTTTTACATATGGATTTTGCTCTACTTTTAGTCGAAGTATTTCTTCCATAACAGTATCTTTTACTTCATCCCAGTCTTTTCTTCTTTTTTCTCTGTTGGCATAAGCTATTCTTTGTGCTTCATCCGCAGAATGTGATTTTTTTATTTTTTCCACGATTTCTTCATCACTACCCATAAAGCTAGCGGCTTGATAAGCTTCTTCTGATGAAGTAAATAAGTATCCTTTCCACTCTACTTTAAATGATGAAAAATTATCTAGAGGATAAAATTCTCTTGGGTAGAAGCCAACTACCTCCTCTACTTTTTCAGCTAACCATGGATCACGATATTGTATTAAATTCATATAATCATTCCTTCTTTCTTTTTTTACTATCATATCATTCTTTTTTTTGTTTTGTTATAACAATTCTTTATTTGGTTATTCTTCAAACATATTTGTTGATTCTACTTTTGGGTACCATTCAGGAAATTTCATACTATAATCATTCATTTTCTCTTGCTTTAATCCATTATAATAATAATCGCTTTCTTTATTCTTAATACTTACAGAAATAGTAGAATCAAAATAATAATACTTACCCTTGTATTTTATAATATTCCACATATGTGGTCCACTACTTTCTCCTTGAACGACATAAGATTCTATTCCTAAATTGGTAAAAATTATTTGACTGGCTTTTGCAAAACCAGCACAAACAGCATTTTTCTTTACGAAGACATTATAAATTGATTGGTTTTTTGATGCAAAAGTAAAAATATGATCATAAGTATTATTTTCTGCCATCCAATTATAAATATAAATTATTTTTTCTTTATCATTCATATTTTTCGTTGCTTCTTTGATATCTGATATTACTTTTTCTATTCTTAGAACTCCCATAGCATCTTTTAATGGATTATAGTAAGCATGTTGAAGATATAGGGTGAATTTATTACTCCGATAGCTCCATCGATATCCTGCATAGTTCATTAGTTCTGGATGGTCTACATATAAAGCACTATTAGCATAATCAATAAAATCAGCACAATCTATATAATCATAGAATCCATATTTTTCTAAATCAATGGATATTGTCGTTTTATATTTTAAAGTATTCTTAAGAATTAAATCGTACATTTTTTTATCCTCATTAGATAAAAATTTATTATAAATTCTTTCATCACTTTGATATAGCTCATTGATAAAATGACTACTTTTTGTATCTTTATTCCGATTATAATCTACTACTCTTGTATAGTTCTGATATATAAAATAACTGATTCCTATTAATATGATTGTGATAAAAGGATGTTTTTTAAAGAATCTCATAGGCTTTCCTCACTATATAAATATGTTCCATGAAAATAAGCTATATATGGAAAGATAATAAATGGAATGATTAATCCTAGAAGTCCATAAATCATATTATCTTCATAGCAGTCGGCTAATAGAAATGGTAAAAAGATAACTATCATGGTTACTATAAATGTTCTTTCTGGCAAGAATATGATGAAAAGACTTAAGACGATTAAAAGTATAGGATTGATATCTAATACTTTTACTAATAAATAAATATTGATGATTGGAATCCATCCTAATAACCAATTATAGCTTGCTTTTCCTATTAATCCTGGAATGGATATATATAAAGATACTAAATAAAAAATTACAATTATTTTTATCATTCTATCACCACTATCTTTATTTTAACAAATAAAGTTTGAAATATAAAGAAAAAGTCGTATCACAAATCACTTTGTAAACGACTTCAAAATTGATTCTTTTAGATTATAATCTTTTATTACCTGAAACGGCATTATCTTGTATTTGTTCATCATATTCTGTTAAAGTTTGAATGATATTTCCTTCTTCATCTAAAACAAAATATTGTTCAAATGAAGGAGTTCCTTTTGTTAAGAAATTAGCATCTAAGCTACCATCTTCTTTAGTACCATAGATTACTAAATAACCATTATTTGGTGCACATTGAACAAGTCCCCAACCAGCATCAATTTGAAATGATCCATCTTCTAGGCTTGTTAATCTTTCGCCAAGACCTTCTACAACAAAACTTGGTAATTCTTCTGTTACTCTTACAGCTTTATTAGGTTTTGGTAATTCATAGAAAACTCCATCTATTTCTCTAGTAGTTTCTTTCCAGTTTGCTTTATTCCAAACGTTCATTTTGCCACTTTCTAATTTTTCATAAGCAATTACAGATCCTAATGGAGCTCTTTCTTCACCTTCAAGGCAATCTAATACTAGCATATCACCTTCTACTTTAACAACTTCTTTTAAAAACTCAGGAATGTCTTCCTTACTACTGATTCTAACACAATCTTTTATTCCTGGCTTTTTTGTAATCATTATCATTTCTGTTTCCATTTTTTCACCTCCTCCTATTGAAATGGAGTCCTTTGTAATAACAAAAAAACAAGACTCTGTTACTACAAAGTCTTGTTCTATTAAGCTTATTCCGGGATTTTATCCGATTGACGAAATAAGCCATTCATAAGAATGAGAACTACTCCCTCTCAATTGCTGTGTATTATATCATATTCTCTTTTATTTGTCAATCAACAGGACTCCATATCTATACTAGAAATTTATCATATTTTTTGTTTATTATCAATCATTTTCACATGTAAGATTAATTCCTAATTCTTTTAGAGCTCTTATTTCACTGTTATCCATTAAAAAAGTGGCGTGAGCATCGCAGTTTTTCAGTTTTTTTAAACACGATACTGCTTTTTCTGTCATTGAGTTTGTTGCGGAACAAATACTTAAGGCAATGATTACTTCCGATAGTGTCAAATGAGTTCCTTTATTTAGTTCTTTTTTGATTTTTAATACGGGTTCTATGACTGCAGGAGATAATAATTTAATGTCATCTGGTATTTTACTTAAATATTTAATAGCATTTAAAATGGTACTACTTGCTGGTGTTAATAAGTCTGTTTGTCTTCCTGTTATGATTTTTCTTTGTACTTTAATTGCCATGGCATTACAACTTGTTTTTTTCTTTTTTTCTAAAGCTGGTTTGATAACATCTAAATAATTATTATCAATATTTAATTCATTCATTAATAGTTTAATTTTTTCATAAGTTTCTTTTTCACATAAACCTAATTTGTATTGATTTTTCTCATTATAATAGCGTCTAACAATTTCTTTTTTTGCGGCTTCTTCTACTATTTCATTATTTGTGATACAGAAACCTACCATGTTTACTCCCATATCTGTTGGAGAATAGTATAAATCTTTTTTACTTACTTTACTTAAGATGTTTTTTAATACTGGAAACATTTCAATATCTCGATTATAATTAATTGCTGTTGTTTGATATTTTTCTAAGTGGAAAGGGTCTATCATGTTTACATCTTTTAGATCTGCAGTGGCAGCTTCATAGGCAATATTCACAGGATGTTTTAGAGGAAGATTCCATACTGGAAATGTTTCAAATTTTGCATATCCTGCATTAATACCTTTTTTGTTTTCATGATAGATTTGTGAAAGACAAGTAGCTAGTTTCCCACTTCCTGGTCCTGGTGCATTTACTAGTATTAATGGCTTTGTTGTTTCTATATAAGAATTAGCCCCATATCCTTCTTCACTGACAATGGTATCCACATCAGTTGGATATCCTTTTGTAAAGGTATGAATATATGTCTTTATTCCATTTCTATTTAATTTTTTAATGAACTTATCAACACTTACTTGATTTTCATATAATGTTATTACAACACTATTGACTGAAAATCCCATTTTTTTTGAGTCTTCAATTAATGTTAAAATCTCAGCATCGTATGTTCTTCCATATTCTCCTCTTAATTTATGTTTTTCAATATCTCCTGCATTGATACAAAATATGATTTCTAAATCATTCTTTAATTCTTGAAACATATTAATTTTAACATCATTTTTAAATCCTGGTAGTACTCTTGATGCATGGGAATCATCAAATAGTTTTCCTCCAATTTCAAGATATAATTTATCAAATAGTTTAAATCTTTCCCGTATTTTTTCACTTTGAATTTTTACATATTTTTTATTATCAAAACCAGTTTTCATTTTCTCACCTCTTTTTCATTATAAATAAGTATATCATAAGAAAAAAATATAAATAAATATTCTATATTTTCATCTTCTTATTGATAAAAATTAATTTCTCCTGATTGATTAATAGTCAAAGTAATAGTACCATTTGTAGTAAAGTAAATTGGCATGTTTGGATATAAAGTTTTCAGTCTATTAAATGCCTCAGTTCTTGGTCTACTATTCGTAACAACTGAATATTCTGGTTTAATAATTTCAAGAGCATCTAAATTATTATTAAAAGAAGTGTAACCATGATGTGCAACTTTATAAATATCTATATCCCCTACTTGTCTTGCCGTTATTGATTCATGATCATGCCCATAATAATTGCCAATATCACCAGTAAAATAAATTTTCCTGCCATTAATGGTTGCTACAGCACAAATACTATTTACATTATCAAATCTACCTTGACTATTGATAGAAGAAGATAAATAATCTACATTATATAATTGAAAATTAATATTTCCTAAAGAAAAACTCTGACAAGCCGGATCTTTTACATCACAAATAGAGGTGCCTTTTTTGTTAGCGGTTTCTATTAAATGTTTATACATAGTATGTCCAGGATCTTTTGCTCCATCAGCTTTAACAATAAGCGTTTTAACAGAAAAATTATCCATAATAGTATTATATCCCCCAGTATGATCTCCATGTGAATGTGTAATCATAATAAAATCTAATTGCTTAACACCAAATCTTTTCAATTGTTCTACAATAACACCTCCACTAACACCAGTATCTATCATCCCAAAATGATTATCGTCTTGTATTATAATAGCATCACTACTTTCGCCAACATTTAGAAAATAGATAGCATTACCATTTGAAATAGCATTAGTTTTAGGAGCCGAAATTCCTTCTACACTTTCTCCAAACTCGTAATCTTTTGGATTTGGAAGAATTTTCTTTTTTTTGCTACTGCCTTGTATTTCAACATACTCCACATTTGCAAATGGATTATAATTAGAATTAATACGTACAATATCTTCTTCTTCTAAGCAAGTCGAAGTATTTGTAACTGTATAAATAATAGCTCTTACAATTGTAGGAATAAAAAACAATATAACTATAGCAATAATTTTATTTTTAATCCGTTTTTGAATCTTTTTATCTTCAGGGTTTATTACTTTTTTACATAAAGATATCATTATAGATAGTATTAATAAGATTGGAGCTATAATTCGTATAACTCCTAAAATCCTGTTAACGATTATTAAAAAAGCAATTATAGTCTCACTAGAACACATTTCATTCACCTATTTTAATTATAAAAAAAAAAGAACAAATAAGCAATATTTGTTCTATACTAATTTTCCCATTATTAATAAATTATAACGATAATATTGTTCATAATAATTTGGATCCATGGAACATGTTTGAAGAATAATAATTTGATCATTTCCAGATACGGATACTCCGGTATCATATTCTGAATTATTTTTATATTTTTGAATAGTTTCTGCCCAATCATTGTCATTATAGTAGATGTTATGAAAGTATTCTAATCCTTCACTTTCTTCACTATCTGCTAAAGATACATAAACTGAAAATATTTCATAAGTATAAGTATTTCCTTCATAATAGATTGTAATATAACGATTAGCATCATAAAATCCTTTATTATTATGGTAATTTTGTAATGCTTGGAATGGTCCATTACCACTTGTTGAACTATGCGCATAAACAATTGTTTTTCGACCTGATAAACTAGTTCTAAAATCTATATATGGTACTCCTCTACCATCATATACTCCATACATGTTATGATCTAAGTAAATATTACTACCATCTGTATCTTTCATTAAATTATTATTTAAAATATTAGAAATTTGAATTCTATTTCCTTCAATTATTGGCTCTGATGGTATACTTATTTCTTCTACAGGTTCTTCTTGAATTGGTTCTACGATTTCTTCTTGTTGTACTTCTTCTTGTATCTCTTCTTTTGGTGCTTCTTTTTTTACTACTACTTTAGCTTCTTTTACTTCTGGTACTGTAACACTTACTCGATTACTATCTTTCACATAACCAGTTATACTTAACACACAGCTTAGGAAAACAATTCCTAGTTTTCCTAGTTTTTTCACTACTATCTTATTCATATCCTAACCCCCATTAGTGAGCATATTATACCACATATGTTCGAAAAAAGCAAGTTTTACCTTATAAATAAAAAAGAATTATTCCTTATAATTCTTTTTTTAATAATCGCTTACTTCTAATACTTCTGTAAAATATGGTTGATTCATTCTTTCTGGTTTTGAAGAGTCTGCTATTACATTTCCTGTTGTTACATCCATTGTTGTGTAACCTAATCCTACTGAGCCTGAGGAATGGGCAATGGTTATCTCATTACCTTCTGCTTTTACAACCATTCCAATGTGACCATTCATATGTACTATGTCACCTGCTTGAATGTTTTGTGGTGTTACTGTAGATGGTATTGGTTCTACTACACCATTAACATTCGACATAATGGATAAGTCATTGCAGTCACATGTCACTTTACTAGCATCATAGCCATTGTTTCTCAATACAAAATTTACAAAACCAGAGCAATCTATCCCATATACTTGGTTTGGGACTTCTTTGGATAGATTTCCATAAGCGTCATAATATCTTTCTGTTTGCAGTGATCCCCATAAATCGTTAACACCCATTTTTTCATTTCCTGATGCATCTTGATCCAAATCATAACGATGTCCTCCACCCCAGAAATATGGTAAATGTGGAAAATATGAAGTCATAAAAACTGCAGTGGCAGTTATTTTCTCTCTTTGTGTCGCATTACTTTCTTGGATTTGTTTTAACAAATTATTGTAGAATTCAACATCATAATCTGCTGTTATTGGTTCTTTACTTACTATTGATGATAATTGATTATTTGATGTGTTTTCAATTTTCCAAACTAGTGCTTGTGCTAATCCAGATATCTCGATGGAATCTATTTTCTTATTTTCTAATAGGACATTTTGTGATTTTGGAGAACAAGAATAATCTAATGTTGTTCCTATTACCATCTCTATTTCTTTTATTAAAGATGTTAGTTCTTGAGATGTTGTTTCTATACTATCTGTTAATACATTTTGATTGATTCCGGAAAAACAGGAATCATGATTTTTTCCTACTTGAATGATTTTTTCTAAATTACTTGAGGTTATTTCAATTGTTGGTTCTGTTGTTCTTTTTTCTAATTGTTCTAATTCTTCTATCGATTCTATTAATAATTCAAAATCAACATTTAACTTTGCCATATTATTTCATTCCTTCTACGGTATTCTTTTTTTGTTCATATTTTTTTATTTCTTCTTCTAATGAATCTTTTTGACTCAATAGTGGCTCTAAATCAGTTTGATTGTTTGTATTTAATTTTATTCTTATAATAGAATCATATACCTTTTGATATTGCTCTTTTAAATCATCTAATTTTTCCACTATTTTTTGATGTAATTTATCAATTTCTTTTGTTCTTTGTTCTGTTAGTTTTTCATTGATTTCTTCTTTTAAACTATCCCATTGTTTTTCTAAAAGAATATTATCTAATAATTGATTTGATTTTTCTTGCAATGAAGAATGATTATCAATTGAATATGCTTTTGTGGATAATCCTAGTGATGTTTGTTCTTCTATTATGGTATTTTGTATTTTACTTTTATATTCTTTACAAGAGTCATCCATTTCAGTAAGGTATGAACTAATATCTGCCATTGATAGGATTTCTGATGGATCAGTATCACATGTAATTGAATTTAACATCTTATCATCTCCTCAATTTTGGTGTCCCGGAAGGGACTTGAACCCTTATCGATTCCGTCGGAGGGAACTATTTTATCCAATTAAACTACCGGGACAAGTAAAGGAACTAATCTTGTATTTCTTCACAAGTTGTTCCAAATTTTTCTGCTAATTCTATCCATTTTGATACTTTTGCCTGACCATTTTCAATAATGTTATCTTCTTCTCCTTCAATGGCTAGTAATGCTTTCATATTAATTTTTTCATAATTGATTGTAATATCACTTGTTACTGTAGTATCTCCTCGTTCTACCTTAGCATCATAATACTCTAATCCTTCGTAATTTTTATGTATACCTCTGTATGCATTTTCATAAGTATCAAGGGTTTCATTGCTAGCAGACATTACTTTTTCTTCAGAATGAAGAATATTTAAAATATCTCCTTTATAATATAAATCATAATTTAGACTTACTTCTACTCCCGTTCCGGCAGTTGCTTGTCTAGTACAATGCTTATGTCCCATTTGATTGGTATTGATTTCATTTCCACTACTATTCACTTTTTCTCTATTTTGACTATTACTAGAATCACATCCCACTATACAAATTAGTGCAATTCCTATGATAATCAAACTCTTACTTTTTTTCATCTTGTTCCTCCATCATCTTTACTATCTTTCTTTGGTTTTTTAAGATTAATTCCATCTTTCTATGTAATTCTTCTAGGATAATTTCACTTTTTAAATCTGTACGATAGTCATTTTGGTTTCTTAAACTATCTTTGGCTGCTTGTCTATTTTGACTCATCATAATAATTGGTGCTTGTAATGCAGCAATACAAGATAATAGTAAATTTAATAATATAAATGGATATGGATCTAATTGATTTCCAGTTGATAATACAATAGCATTTAATATTATCCAAAAGGCTAAAAATAAACTAAATCCTAAGATAAATCCCCAAGATCCAGCAATTTCACTTACTCGATCGGCTACTCGATCTCCAAAAGTCATTTTTGCTTCTTCCTGTTTATCAATATCAATACTAATTGGTTGATCAATTAATAAATCAATTAATTCTTCTTCGTCTTTTTCATCTAACTCATTGTTTTTTAATAGCATTTTAACAATTTCTTTTTTTGTCTTTTTCTTTTCCATCTTTCTCACCATAGATAGTATATCATATTTTCTACAGTTTGGCGAATCAACAATTACAATAAAGAAAGAAATAGTATTTCTATTTCTTTATAAAATCTATCATTCGTTCCATTATGATTTTTTCTTCTTCTTTTTCTAATCTCTTTAAAAAACCATGTGATAAGAATGGCATTTCAATATAAGTGCATTCCTTTGAATGGATTTTAGCATATTCAAAGACTTCATCTTTTACACAATCTACTGTTCCAACAAATAGTAATGTTCTAGGAATTGTTTCTTCTTTCTTGATGTGATTAAAGTGATTGGTTTCTATATCTTTCTTTGTTAAAAGTTTGGTATAGTACCTTTTTAATTTTGATATTAGGTTGAAGTTTAATTCTTGATTTTGAGTAATAGATTGATATTTTGTTTTTCCAAAGTATTCTAAACTTAATGTAGGATAAAATAATACTTCTTTTTCAATTAATCCCTTATTCATTTGAGTAATTTCTGCAATCATCCCAGCAGCAGTTGAATCTCCCATTACAATAATTCTTTCTTTTGATATCTGATTATCTAATAATCCTTCATATATATGTTTTATTACTTGATATAATTGTTTTACTATTTTTCGATATGTTTCTTTTTCTTCTTCATAATCAATTGATATTAATAGACTATTTGTTTTTAAGGAAATATTTTTACAAATTGTAGGATATTGTCCTATACATTCTGTTATGTCTTCATTCCCATGAATATAGATAATTACATTTTCTATTGTTGATATTTTTTTGGGATAAAATATTTGAACAGGAAGTAATTCTTCTGAGAAGATAATCCTATAATTACTAATATTTCGTTTTGATATAGTTGGATGGAGTATTTCTTTTACTGTTCTATATAATTTATATTTTGTTTCTACTTCATTTTTATTATTCATAGTCATCACCAATTTAATCATATCATAAAAAGAAAGCTTCTGTAGATTAAGCTTTCTTTATTTTACACTATTTTTCACTATTTTTGTCACTTTCACGCATAAGTGATTTGATTGTGTGATCTAATTGTTTGTTAGCCTTTTCTAAATCCTCTTCTACTTTGAAAGGAGTACCAATTCGAACAGTTAGATTCTTACTTAAAAATTTATAATCTCCTGTTATTGCGAAAGGAACTAAGTAACTATTTGTTTTATGAGCCATGGAAACTGCTCCAAATTTTAATGGTAAGAGAATATGCTCATAATATTCTTCCTCATTGATTCGATGAAGTTTTATTAAATCTCTTAAATAGGCATCTACATCTCCTAGATTATCTAAGAATTCTTCCTCTGTTATAATATCTCTTTGAAATAATTCTTCTAGATAGTTCATCAGAGATGTTTTATTTTTCTTCACTTTTTTATAAAATGATTGATAAGTTTCTTCTTGTGAGTATTGTTCATACAATTCTTTAATCCTATCTTCTTTTAGGCCATTTCTGGTTCCTTCTGGAAAGAGTCCTAGTGCTCCCCCTTCTTTTAATACTTCTAAGGCAGATTGTACGGCTTCTTCATCTTTTTTACTTCTATCAACTGGAATACAGCCAGCTCCCTTAAAGAACCAAGGAAATTTACCTTCTTTGTATTGAGTGTCAAAATACTCTTTTTTTGCCATAAAGTGAATACATCGCTTTGTTGCGACGATTACATTACATTGATCCATGATATGTACATGATTTCCAACTAATAGAATCGATCCATCCTTGGGAATATTTTCTTTCCCTATGATTTTTGGTCTGTACCATAACTTATAAAGAAGTCCTAGTGTAGGTCTAGCTATCTTATAAATTGGCATTTTATCTTTTTGATTTGTCACTAGTTTTGCCTCCCTCTATTAGTTTTTGTTTTACTATGTTCATAAAACGTTGATTTTCTTTTTCTAAGTTTTCTCCTATTTCTAAAGGTTCTAAGAATTCTACTTTTAGGCTTTTGCGAAACAGTTTATACTTTCCTGTTATGATAAAAGGAACTAGTTTTGTATTCGTTGTATAGCAAGCTTTTACAGCTCCAATTTTAAATGGCATAATCACATCATCGGTTCGATTAATTGTTCCCTCTGGAAATATACCAATGCAAAGATCTTTTTCTAAGAATTGATAAGCACTCTGTAGAGCGTTTTTATCATGTATTTTTCTATTTACTGGTACACATCCCATTCCTGTTGCGATAAACTTTGTCTTACCATGAAATAATTCTTCTTTTGCTAAAAAGTGAATTTGTCTTTTTTGTACACCAACTAACATTACTGGATCTAACCATTTGGTATGATTACCTGCTAGAAGAATTCTTCCTTCTTTGGGAATATTTTCTAGTCCAACTACTTGAGGTCGAAATAAGAACTTTATTAAAAATGAAACCAATGGTTTTACGGTTTTATAAAAACGTCTGTCTTTTATTTCCATATTATTTTTCCTCAACTATGATTTGTATTTTAGCTTCTTCATTTGTATCTTTTATCTTACCTGAATTTCTTATTTGTTCTATTAAAATATCAATACTATCCATCATATTTTTTTCTGGATAAATCTGTTTTATAATCTTTTTTATAAATAATAATTTTGGATTTTTTAAAAAGATAGTGTCTTCTTTAATTTCTAATTCTTCTAATATTTTTCTAACTTCTTGTTCTTGTCCTTTCTCAATGGCTTGTAGTAGGTCTTTATCATCTAGTAAAAAGCTGTCTTCTATAGATTCTTTATCTTCTGGTAAAAAAGTAAGTTCTGGATACTTTTTTTCTAGCTCTGGTAAGTACTTACTATCTCTTAAAATTATAATCTGGCAATTCTTTTTTCTTAATGTTTCTATTCCCTCTTTTAAGTCATCCGTTGGATATAGATAAATATTCACACTTGGGAATTGATGATGTATTTTTTCTATCACACTATAAGCACTTATTTCTCTATCAATGATTCCAATCATAATTAACCCTTCTTTTTTGATTATTTTTTGAAATAAATAGAAGGTTCCTGTCCTTCTTTTCTTTTCTAGTAAAATTATACCATACTAAGGGGAAGAAAGCTATTGTAAAATCGATAAGAATAAGCTTTCTACTTCTTGAATGACCTTTTTCTTATTATCCTTTCGATTGGATAAAGTTGCTTCTACTATTGTAGTATGATAGCTCTTTTTACTTTTATCATAAATACTAATATATACAATATTATCTTCTCCATAGGGGTTCTTTTTGTCTACTCGATTTAATTTTCCTGTAATTCCTACTCCGTAGTCACTATTTGAAAAATTACTGATTTGCTTACTCATTTCTTTGGCTGTTTCTATACTATAAACTGTATATTGATTGATAATTTTAGGATCTACACCCATTTTTATTTTATATTCATTGGAATAAGTTACAGCACTAAATTCAATTACTTCACTTGCTCCTTCTACATTGGTTATTGTATTTGCAAGTCCTCCTCCTGTACAGGATTCCATGGTTGAAACTGTTTTATTTGCTTGTTTTAATAATTTTATTACTTTCTTAAATGATTGCATATTTCCCTCTTCTTTTTTATTTTTGATGTTTTATTCCTTTTTGAAGACCTAATTTGTCATAAAATTCATCTAAATCAAACGCTTGAGTAGCCCAAGCATAGTCTCCATTTTCTTCATAAGCTGTTCCTTGAAAGAACGCGTGATGTGTTTCTATTAGTTCTTTTAATTCTGGATAGATGCTACTTAAGTAGTTTCTAGTGTTTTCACTTATATTTATTGGTGTATTAATCATAAAACAATAATAATCTTCTTGATTTGTAATTTTTGAGCTAGCATTACATAGAATGGTAAAACCATAAGCGGATAAATCTCCCATTTGTCTTCCAAAACTTTGATTGGTTTGGTATGGGTAACCAGTTTCTTGAAACCATTCTGATGGATATACTTGCATTAAGAAAGAAGTCGTATGATAGTTCTCATCTCCTAGTTCACTTGGAGGAGCCATTCTATTTTCTCCAAATGAATGAGGAATCCCATCTTCCCAAATCATAATAGCATTTACTTGTTCTAAATTCACTTTATTTTCCTTCTTTCTTCCATTTTTTATTTGATTTAATATGAGTTCCAATAATATCAGATACTTCTTGTATTGTTACAAAAGCACTACTATCCATTGCTTCTACAATTTTCCTTAATTCATAGACTTCTATTCTCGTCAAAACACAGTATAGTACTTCTTTTTCTCCACTAATTAATCCTTTTCCACGAATTGTAGTTGTGGTTCTACCTAGCCTTTTGTATATTTCTTTTGAAAGAGAAGTCCCTTTTTCTGTAATAATCATGGCTGCTTTTGCTTGCTCTAAACCTTCAGAGACAAAGTCTATTATCTTAAAGGTAATAAAATAAGTCAAGAGTGAATACATTGCTCGATCAAAACCAAACATAAAACCTGCGACTGTATAAATCATTAAATTAAAGATTAAGACAATTTGTCCCACACTTAGATTTGTTTTCTTACTAATTACTATCGCAACACTTTCTGTACCATCTACACATCCTCCAAAACGAATAACTAATCCTACTCCTGCTCCTAAGATAACTCCACCAAAGACAGTTGCAAGTAAAATTTCATCTGTAAATGGAGAAAAACTCTCAAATAAATGTAACATAACTGAGAAAATAATCATTGAATAAATGGTTCGAACTAAAAATCCTTTTCCTAAGTTTTTATAACCAATATAGATAAATGGAATATTACAAATTATTACTAAAATACTTAATGGAATACTGGTTAGTCTTGAAATAATCATAGATATTCCAGTTACTCCTCCATCTAGAATGGTATTTGGTATTAAGAATATCTCTAAGGCTAGTGCTGCAATGATTGATCCAACTGTTAGTAATATAAATCGAATTATATTCATATATAATTTATTATCATTCATATTTGTCTCCTTATTGTTACTATTATTTTACCATTGTATTATCTTATTTACAATCTATAATTGATTTATCATTCTTTGGAATTATCCTATAAATAGAAATTATATCTTGTCTTTTTTTATCTGTGATATACTTTATTTTATTGGAGGATTATTTATGACAGAATTATTCTATAATCAATATGAATTTCATAATGCTTGTTCTTTTATTGATACAAATCCTTATGAGGCAAAAAAATTATTAGAAGATTATTATAAAAAGTACCCTCATGATTTTTCTAGTAAGCCCTATTATGTTTATGTACTTATCATATTAAATAAAATTGAAGAAGCTAGAGATTTCTTAGAAAAAATTGAAGCTGAAATTGAGAATGATTCTGTTTTTCAGCAACATGCCGATAAATATTTTTATACCGATCGTGGTATCAAACTAAATATGATTCGATTGTTGGCTCGTGAAAAGAAATATTTGGAACTTTTAAACTTTATTCAGCGATATCCAAATATTATGGATGATTATTGTATTTCTTTTTATTGCCGTAGTCAATTAGGTCTTTTAGGAGAAGAAAGAAAATATAATTCCTATTATTTTAATCAAACTGTTTCTTATGAAGAGGAAGATTTTAGAAAACATGTAGAGCGACATACTGCTGATTATAATATGGATTTAGATGATCCTAATCCTAGTATTTTTGTTCCTGATTTTCCTTTGGATGAGGTGATTGAAGAAGTAAAGAAGTATATTCCTTCTAATAAAAGGCTTTGTTTTGGTATGTTTGAAAATACTTATGTATTTCGTTATGATGAATGTGGAAGAGATAAAAATAAGTTAGTAGATTATTTTAAAGTAATTTGCTTTAATGATGATGAGACTCATTTTATCACGATGTGTCCTTCTAATTATTGTGAGGAATTACCTTATATAGACCTAAATTATATGAAGCAGGTAGAAAAACCAAAACAAAAAGTACTCAGTCAAATAGATAAATTTAATCAAAGATACAGAAAAGGAACTATGAATTAGTTCCTTTTGTTATAATAAATGATACTCCCACTCGTTCATTTCTTATGATAATATTATAACCCATCATATTCAATGTCTTTTTCACGATGGACAAGCCTAGACCAAATTCTCCTTTTATACCTTTTCTAAAAGGAGTAAAAATTCCTTCTAATAAATCTTTATCAATTTGATCTCCATCGTTATATAAGACTATTTTATTTTGTTTCGCTGTAATTTTTATTTTCTTTTTGGCATATCTCATAAAATTACTTAATAGATTGTCGAAAATGGTTTCCCAGTTTTCTTCAGAACCATAATATTTGGATTTTTTATCCATGGAAACTTCAAATTGAATCTCTTTACGATGAAATTTGAATTTTTCTACTTCATCATTTATCATTTTTTCCATATCTATGAGTTCTTTTTTATCTATTTGTGTATTTTTCAGATAATCCAATTTATTTAAGTAGAGAAGTGAGCGTACTTTTTGATCTAATTTTTCGGTTTGAATTTTTATTGTTTCAAAAGCAGTATCTTGGTCTTCTATTCCATCTTCTACTGCTTCAATATATGATTTTATTACGGTGAGAGGTGTTTTAAAATCATGTGAAATATTTTGATACATTTGATTACGATAGGTTTCTTGACTGATTAAAGAGATTCTCATGTCCTCTATTGCTAGAGCAAGAGATCTGATTTCATCATCAATTTGAAAATCTACCTTATGATTATAATCAGGATTATCAATATTATCAATTTTATGTTTTAATTTTTCTATTTTTCTTACTACATGAGTAGACCAATATACAAGCATTAGTCCTATCAAGAGGAAGGTTATTAAAACAAGTGGGAAGATAGCACTTAGTATTTCTGTTTTTGTTCGGTTGATATAACTATTATCCGTAATTGCTATTTTTATGGTTCCATCGTTTTTTAGAGTGTAGTAGTAGTAATTTTTATGATTATATATTAGTTTTCCATAAGGTTTTGTTATTTGTTTTATTAATTTTTTTATATTTTTTACTTTGATGACATCTTGTATATTAGGACTCGTTGTAATGTCATCATCAAACACATAAATATAGGCAATTTCGGTATTTAATAGTTTATTATCTACAGATGTATTATACATTTTTAATGGTTCACTTAAATAATTATAAATATTAGATTCTGCAACAGGAATAATCATTCTAGGAAG
Source organism: uncultured Caryophanales bacterium (assembly GCA_946614095.1). Lineage (GTDB taxonomy): Bacteria > Bacillota_I > Bacilli_A > RF39 > UBA660 > UBA3789. The sequence continues at coordinate 20,313 of CAMOGG010000021.1, forward strand.
AAGGGCTCCTAGGGAAATAAATAATAATACAAAAGCTAAGCCAACAACGAATAATAATTGTCTACTTAGACTATTTTTATAAGTTCTCATGATAGTCGATATCCATAGCCATATATAGCTTCGATTTGTAATTTTGGCATTTTCTTTCGAAGTCTTCTTACTAAATCGTCTACTGCCCTATCATTTCCAAAATAGTCTTCTCCCCATACACCGGATAATATTTCTTCTCTAGAAAAACACTTTCCCTTATTGTTTAATAATAATATTAATAAGTCGAATTCTAAGGTTGTTAGTTTTATATTTTTTTGATTTTGTTCGACTGTTCTTTTTTCGAGGTTAATCTTGTAATCATCATAAATAACGATATTTGAGTCTTCTTCTTTTTCTCTATAGACTCTTTTTATGATATTATTTACTCTTAATACTAATTCTTTAATAGAATATGGTTTGGTCATGTAATCATCACTTCCAAGTTCTAATCCAAAGATTTTATCAATTTCTTGATCTCTTGCCGATGTAAAAATAACGGGAACGTTCTTGTCTTTCTCACGAATCGCTTGGATCACATGATAACCACTTACATCATCTCCTAACATAATATCTAATATCCATAAATCAACTTTGTTACCAATATAGTCAATAGCTTCTTTTCCTTTTGTAAAGCAAATGGTCTTATAACCTGCTTTTTCTAGATAAAGCTTTACTACGTTGGCTAATGCTTCTTCATCTTCTACCAAACAAATTGTATACATACTATCACCTATCTATAGTATATCACTATTTCCTTTCTTTTTCTATTATAGACATTCCTCCTTTTTTTCTCTTATATCTATCTATGATTTTATTATTTTTTTCATTCTTCATTTTTTTCTAATCTTATAATCATCCCTCCTTTATGTTTTCATCATACTCCTAAAATGTGGAATAATTATCTACCAATTATGGGAAATTATGAAAAAAAGCAAATCATTTCTGATTTGCCTTCCTAAATTGAAATTTCAACCGCACCACCCGGTGCGGCTTTTTGATACAATAAA
>CAMOGG010000022.1 GCA_946614095.1 uncultured Caryophanales bacterium
ATTCAATATCAGTAGTAGCTTTACTATAAAATGATAATTCTTCTGGAGAATGATCACGATATCTTAAATTTTCTTTTTTCAAACCTAATTCTTCTAAAAAGCCTAAACATTTTTGTTTCCAATAAGAATGCCACTCTAAATCCGTATCAGGTTTACAAAAAAATTCATACTCCATCTGTTCAAACTCACGAGTTCTAAAAATAAAATTACCTGGTGTTATTTCATTACGAAAGGCTTTTCCAATTTGACCAATTCCAAAAGGAACTTTTGCTCTACCACTTCTTTGTACATTTAAAAAATTAACAAAAATCCCTTGAGCCGTTTCACCTCTTAAATAAACTTTAGAAGCAGAGTCTTCTGTTACCCCAATATGAGTTTCAAATAACAAATTAAATTGACGAATATCAGTAAAGTCACTCTTTCCACACTTTGGACATACAATTTTATGATCACGAATATATTTCTCTAACTTTTTATTATCCCATCCATCTCCAGTCTCTTTTCCTTCCGTATATTCTTCAATCAATTTATCAGCACGATGTCTGCTCTTACAACTTTTACAATCAATTAACGGATCTGAAAAACTAGATACATGTCCACTCGCAACCCATACTTCTGGATTCATAATAATTGCTGCATCTAATCCATAACTATTCTTCTCTTCTTGAATAAACTTTTTCCACCATGCTTTTTTTATGTTTTCTTTTACTTCTCTTCCCAAAGGACCATAATCCCAAGAATTTGAAAGTCCTCCATAGATTTCACTTCCTTGAAAAACAAATCCATATTGTTTACAATAATTCACTATTTTTTCCATTGTTAATTGTTCCATATTATTCTCCTCCTATTTATAAAAATTCTTATATTCAAGTAATTCAAAAAAGAAAAAAGCCTAGAATAACGTAAGGACGAAGTCAAACTCCGCGGTTCCACCTTACTTATTCTAGACGAATCAGCTTGAATCCCATACTGCTCGAGGCTTTCCACACCTGTCATCACACTTATCAATTAAAAATATACAGCTTCAAACAAAAAAAGTCAATAATAGTTTTTTTACAAAACAAAAAATCATCCATTAAAGATGATTTTCAAAACTAGAAAGTGTTTTTGAAAAAGTATAGACTACAAATAAGTCACCCATCAAAAATAAATAACGAATATGATTTCCTACTATTTTAAATACAATTGTAAAAACAAATAAAGCTACAATCAATAAAATTAATTCAACAATATCCATTATTAATAATACTTTCTGCTTTTTCACTTCAACAACCCCCCTACACAGAAAGACGAATCTCTCAATGTGTACATATTATAACATACATTTATAGAAAAAGCAACAAATATAAATTTTATTAATAAATTATAAAACTTGTCCATACTGTAAACCAAAAGAAGAGTCAAACTGATAATCATTAGAATCAATCATATTTTTATAGAATACTTTATAAGTTAGTCTTATAGATTCTCCTTTTTTTAGAATATCCCCTTTATGAATTGCTTTACCATTAGAATACTTTAATTGATATTCAATAAATGAATCATCTTCATGATAATAGAAGTCTTCTACTTTCATATCAACACCACTATCATTAACAACATCAAATGATAATTCATAATAATCTCCCGGAATATTTAATTCAGCAGAATAGTTAATATTCATCCCTTCTACAGAATGAATAACTACATTACTAGTAGATTCTACATGATCATAATAAATTCCTTTATATTGATTAGTAGAATTGATAGATAACCCACTAGTAATCACACTACCCCAAAACAACATCGTAATAACAACAATATCTAAATATTTCATTTGAACCCCCTACACAAGAGATAGTTACTCATACTATCCACAAATGTGTAGATATTATAACATATTTTTATAGAAAACGCAAATAATATAAAGATAAATAATAGTTATAACTTTCTTTTTTGAAATTCAGAAAAAGCCAATTGTTTTTCTAAAGATGGATCGATATCTTCTATAAATTCTCTAGGATTTATATTATTTTTAGGAATATAAATATTATAAAAAGATTGAATAACTTCTCTTGGTAAACCTAACTTATCAATATAATCTAAGTAGCGATAATAAGTATCAATATCATATCGATATAAGTTTTCTCCTGATAAAGCACTTAATAAAATCATATTATAACAATATAAATCTGTATTATCACTAGGAATAATAATACCACTATTAGTGCTCTTATATTTTTCAGAAATAGATTTTACATATTGATTTTTCAATAAATAATATGCCATATGAAGAGGTTCTCCAATTCCTAAATAAGCACTATCTAAATCAATTGATTTTAATTGATTATCTCGATCAATTATAAAATTAAACTCATTCAAATCACCAAATTGAAAACGAATCTCAGGTAAACGTACTCTTTCTACTTTATCAATGATAATACCTAATTGCTCCAAATATTGAAGCTTTACTTTTAAAGGAACTTTTTCATCATGAATAATTGCTCCCAAATTTCTATGTTCTGGAATTAAAGGAATTCCAAATCCCCCAATACTACCATTTACATACACAATAGAATCTGGAATAACCAGTTCTGATATTTCTTGATATTCATCTAATTGATTTAAAGTAGTAACAGTATATAATTTTTTTCCCATTACACTTTTATCATCCTGAGCATCTAAATATTTAAAGACTCTCTCAATCTTATCAGGAAAACTTCTTCTTTTTAAAATAAGCATCAATGCTTCTGTATTTAAAACACCATCCTCTATTGGTAATTCTTTTAATTTTCGTAATTCATGCATTCGAAGATTAATTACGTGCATCTCTCTCACATCCAATCAATCGTATATACTATCATAAAAATATTTTTTTGTCACAATTTATGATATGATGAATATGGAGGAGAAAAAAATGGAACAAAAGAAACAAATCAGAAAAAGAAAAGATTATTTAAGTTGGGACGAATATTTTATGAGCATTGCAAAATTAACAGCTGCTAGAAGTAAAGATCCAAACACTCAAGTAGGAGCTTGTATCGTTAGTAGTGACAATCGTGTTCTATCTTGTGGCTATAATGGAGCACCAAATCATTTTAATGATGACTCATTTCCTTGGAATCGTGAAGGAGAACCATTAGAAACAAAATACATGTTTGTCTGCCACGCTGAAGCCAATGCCATTGACAACTTTAGAGGTTATAAAAAAGAATTTGAAGGAGCTAGAATTTATGTCGACTTATTTCCTTGCAACGAATGTGCAAAGAAAATAATCCAAAGTGGAATTCAAGAAGTCATCTATTTATCTGATAAATATTCAGAAAGTGATTCAACAAAAGCATCAAAAATATTATTTGATACTTGTGGAGTAAAATATCGACAAATGGATAAAAAACATCAAAAAGAATTCAAAATATCTTTAAAGCCCGATACTACAATTGAATATGTATAACAGAGTGAAATCTCTGTTTTTTTATAAAAAAAAGAAGCATCTTCATGCTCCTTCATAATTAATGCTGTCCACAAACATACTTATTAATATAATAACAACCTTGTGATTCATCCAAAATCAAATCACTACCACCCTGAAAAGTTCCAGGCTCAGAACCATTATTTACTGTATTACTAGAAGAAAACATAGTGTCTAATTCTTCATTAGTATAGAAAATAATAATATTATGATTACATACATCTTCTTCTCGATTAGATACAAAATCGAATGTAGAATCTAATGAGTCTCCAGTACTAGAAACAAATTGAGAATTTCTTTCAATATAATCAAGGAATGTCTCTCCAGTCTTATAACTATAAGAAATCGTATTTGCATTTCCAGCACTTCCAACCATCTTTAAGATTGCAGCACGATCAACAGCTTGAGCACCAGGCTCGTTAGGTTGAACAGCATAATTTAATACACAGAAATTCTTAATCTTAGCAATTTCAACTTTTGTATTAACAGTAATGCTTAACTGTTTTAAAGCATAAATACTAAGTGGTAAAAACATTACTCCCATAGCAAGTAACAAGGCAAATGTCTTACTACTCTTATGATTTCTAAAAACAACAATAGCCGTACCAATCAACAATAATCCAATAACAAACACAAACAAAACAGATTGTCCAGTCTTAGGATTAACAGTACCATTATCATTCAATAATGTAATCTTAACTTGATTATTTTCCGTATACTTTCCACCCTGTAATGCACTATCAGGAACTTCTGTTTTATACTCAACAGTTATAACCAAACTCTTATTAGAATTTGCTTTTAAAATATTGGAATTATCACTAAATTGATATGTATAAGTTACATATCCATCTGCCTTAGAATCAGGAAGTTTTAATTCATAATCTTCATTATCTTTGTTGATAAAATCTGCTTTATATACAACTTTATCCCCTACTTCTGAAAATTCTAATCCAAAATTGATTTCTAAACCATTTATTTGTGGTTCTGCTGTAATTTCTACTCCATCTGTTTTACTTTCTAAACTGACTTTATTGATTGTAACATTAGCATCTTCTGCTCTAACCATAAAAGGAACAAAGAAAAATGTTGCAATAAATAATAAAAACATCTTTATTTTTTTCACTAAAAACACCTACCTTATTATTAGTATACATAAGAATAAAGTAAATAACAATTTATTTATTTAAAAAAAAAGAAAAAGAGTGTAAACCCTGTAAAAGTAATTTACTACTCTCCAATCTTTTCAACTTCAGGATAATTTTTTTCTTTCAAATCTATCACAGATTTTTCGATAACAAGGTTCTTTTGAAGTTTCCCACTAGAAGAATCTAAAACCTTTTCATTTTTAACAATAGCTTCAATATTTTTATATCCATCAATAACTTTTCCAAAGGCTGCATAATCACCATCTAAATCACTAGCTTTATCTAAACAAATAAAAAATTGACTTCCAGCAGAATCAGGTTCACTACTTCTAGCCATAGATATGATCCACTTTTCATGCAATAGACTATTATCAACCCCATTATTAATAAACTCTCCCTTAATAGAATATCCAGGACCTCCCGTTCCATTACCATCAGGATCTCCTCCTTGTAAAACAAAACCAGGAACTAATCGATGAAAAGTGTTATGATCATAAAAACCACTTTGTACCAAAGAAATAAAATTAGCAACTGTATTAGGGGCAACATTAGGATATAATTCCATCACGATAGAACCATATTTTTGAATCTTCATAGCAACAACTGGATTTTCCGTTTTATATTGAGAAAGTTCAGCAGTATTTCCATCCATATCATAAGAAATACCTAATAAGTCTTCTTTATAACTTGTCTTTTCTTCCTTTTTAGAAGGAAGAGCAATAGCTACACCTAATAATAATGCAATAGCAATAATTCCAATAATTCCCCATTTATTTTTCATTTTCATCATACCTTTCTAAAATATCTCTTGCTGCAACCAATCCCGTCGCAGCGGCAGTAACTATATTACCCGCTTTTCCAGCTCCATCACCAATAAAATAAATCATATCATTCTTCAATTTAAATTTAGAATCTGTTTCAATCTCATTAGAGAAAAATTTAATTTCAGGTCCATATAAAAGAGTATCATCATTATTAACTCCTGGAATAATCTTATCAAGAGTTTCTAATCCTTCCAAGATATTAGTAATAATACGATGTGGCATAACCAAAGCCAAATCTCCTGCTACACAATCCTTCAAAGTAGGTTCAATAAAACCTTTATTAATACGATGCCATTCACTACGTCTTCCACAACGTAAATCTTTCAAAGATTGAATAATTGGTTTTCCATCTCCTAGAACATTTGCAATTCTAGCAATGCTTTCTCCATATAATCTTGTATTAGTAACAGGTTCCGTTAAATTAACTTTTGAAATAAAAGCAAAATTGGTATTATTACTTTTCACATCTTTTAATGCATGGCCATTAACACAAATATATCCATAATAATTTTCTTTTGCAACAAATCCTCCTGGATTCGTACAAAAAGTACGAATTTCATCACTATAAGTACGAGTTTTAATAAAGATAGTTGGATCATATATCACATTCGTAATCTCTTCCATAATATCTTTTCTAACTTCTACACGAACACCAATTTCAATACTTTGAGAAAGATAAGGAATTTTATATTTATCAGCTAATTCTTGTATCCATTTAGCACCTGTTCTACCAGGAGCTACAATAACATATTTACTATGAATTTTTTCCTCTTTCCTTCCATTTTTATAAAGAATCGTATGATGATTTTCATCCTTCGTTTGAATATCAGAAACATCACAATGCTCCAACAAAACAACACCTTTTTCTTCTAAGAAATCCATAATTCCTTGAATATAAGCAGGTAAATGGTCACTACCCAAATGTTTTTGCTTAATAAGTAACAACTTTGCTCCCGCAATTGCAACTTTTTTACGAATCTCATCAGCCTCTTCACGATTAGAAGGATATACCTCCGCATCCATATGAAACTTTGTAAAGATTTCTTCTGTTTCATCAATTAACTGATCAGCTTCAGATAAAGACATATATTTGGTTAAATCAGATTTTCCTAATTTTGGAATAAAATTTAGCTTTCCATCTGAGAAAGTACCAGCACCACCATATCCAGAAAGAATGGCACATGGATTACAATTCTGACAAGGAACTCCTTTTTGATTCATAGGACAATTCCTCTTTTTCACACTAAATCCACGTTCTAGTAAAACAATTTTTAAAGTAGGATTTTTCATCACTAGTTCATATGCTGCAAATAGTCCAGCAGGTCCAGCCCCAATTATCGCTACATCATATTTCATTCATAATCACCATTATTATCATAACACAATCAAGAAAAAAAAAGAAAGTCTTTAACAACTACTTTCAAAAAATATCACCATAAAAAGAAAGTTATGCTACAATAGAATTGGTGATGATATGACACGAGAAGAAAAAAACGAATCAAAACAAAAAGAAATATTCAAAGAACAAAACAAAGAAACAATAAAAAAAGGAATCAGAATAGGATTGAAATTAACATTATTATTAATCATTTTCACAACATTATTCTACACCTACACCACATATATTTCTACAACAAAAATAAAAGTTCGTGAATATAGAATTACAAACAAAAAAATACCTGAAAATTTCAATGGATTAAAAATTATCCAAATTTCTGACCTTCACTACGGAAGCACAATGTTTGAAGAAAATTTAAAAACAATAAAAAAACTAGTTAATGAACGAAAACCAGACTTAGTAGTATTTACTGGTGACCTCATCTATAAAGAAAAAAAACTAACTATTAAGGAACAAGAACAATTAATAAAGCAATTAAAAGAGATATCTGCTTCGTTAGGAAAATACGCAATCTTAGGGGATGAAGATACAGAAAATGAAAATACAATTCTTCATCAAAGTGAATTTATAGTATTAAAAAATGAATATGATTTAATTTATAAAGACAATAATAATGCTATTCTTCTAATTGGCTTATCTAATAATCAAAATATAGAAAACGCTTACCATTACTTCCAAGAAGAACAGCATAATGCAAATATTTATACCATTACTCTCCTACATGAACCAGATACAGTAGATGACATTATAGGAACTCATCAAACAGACTTATTTTTGGCAGGTCACTCTCATAATGGAAATATCAGATTACCAATCATAAACTATTCTCCATGGAAAGTAAAAGGAGCAAAAAAATATGATCAAGATCACTATACAATCAAGAATTCAGAATTATATATATCTAGTGGTCTAGGAACAAAAAAAGGAATTAGATTATTTTGTCGTCCTTCTATCAACTTCTTTCGACTATCTCAACAATAACTTTTTGATTTTTTGAATCCAAGAAAGAGAATTCTCTTTCTTTATTATTTCTTTTTGATATAAAGGAACTTTTCCAATTATTTTATCTTCCAAATAAATAGTAATATTTCCAATCGAATGATTTTTTTGTAAAGGATGATAAGATAGGAGTGTTTGAATATGATTGATTTCCTTTTTTGTTAAAGGATAACGAAATGCCTCTTTTAAATAGACTATATTAGATTCTAAAGAAAATTGTCTAGGATCTAAAATAGTATAGAGTGAATATTGATTAAAATATTTTTTATAAAGCTCTTCATGATTTTGATAAATATTACCATCATCTAAAGAAACTATGGTTAAAATCATTCCATCTTTTTTAGCTAGTGATACCAAAGTCTTTCCCGCACTAGGAGTATATCCATTCTTTCCACCGATACAGTATTCATATTGATTCAATAAAGACATACGATTATACCAAATATAACTCTTTAAAGAAGACCTTGTAACATACTTTTTTGTTTGTACAATTTTTCGATAACTAGCATTATGATAAGCATATTGACTAAGTAAAGCCATATCATAAGCCGTAGAATAATTTTGAGTCTTTTCATCTAATCCATGAGGATTTTCAAAAGAAGTATTCATCATCCCAATCTCTTTTGCTTTTTGATTCATTTTTGCAACAAAAGCTTCTTCACTCCCCATAGTATGTACTGCCAAACTAATCGCAGCATCATTTCCACTTCTAAGCATCAATCCATATAATAGATCTTTAACTCGTATTTTCTCCCCAACACTTAAATAAAGATTTGTCCCATACATATCTAAAACTTCTTCCCCTATCGTAACAGAATCTTCTAAATTAGCATTTTCTAAAACAATGATACAAGTCATAATTTTGGTAATAGATGCAATCAACCTTGGTTGATCAAAATTTTTGGAATATAAGACTCTTCCACTAGAAACTTCCATCACAACAGTAGAATGTCCAGTATCAGCAAAAACAGATAAAGGTAGACACAACAATAAAAGAAAAAACAGGAATTTCTTCAAAATAATCACCTATTTAAGAATATGAAAAAAAGAAAAAAAGATGCAAAAAGCATCTATAAAACAAAGATAAATAGAAAGATAAAGATAAGAAATAATAAACCAAATAGAATTAAAAACAAATAAAATGCATTATCCGTAAACCCATAGTCATCATCAGAAGAATCTTTCTTCACTAACACCTTTTGTTTATGACTAGAATGATTCTTTTTATCCAAAGATTCATTTTCTTCAATAGAATAAGAATCTTCCAACATTCCTTCTAATTCATCAGAATTCTCTACCTCATCAGTATTTTTTTCCTCATTTTCAGAATGATATTGATTATAACTAGCAGGCTTTACAATTTGAACTTTCCTCTCAGGTGTTAATACAGCTTCATGTATATTACCATCACTATCCATATAAATCATATGCTCAATGTTAATACCAACAATTTGCAATTCATCATAACGCGCTAATAAATAGTTTATTTTTGTTTTATCATCATCTCTTAACGAATTAAGTTCTTGAGGATGTTGATATAACTCTTGCTTATTATAAAAAGGAATTGTTAAATGATGATGCTTGGCTTCATCAATCAACATAGAATGAGCATTTTCTGCCTCATCCTCTTCTTGATACTTCACATTTTCTTTTTGCATAGCTTCTAACTTTTCAGTTAAAGACTCTCCATGTTTTTCATTTCCCAAAACAACATCTTGTCCAGAATGAGAATCATAAAAAGCAAATATCTCACTTCCATTTTCTAAAAACAGGTGCTGAATATCTTGTATGTCTATTCCAAATATTTCTGCAATTTCTCCTTCTTCTGATTGCTCTGAAGAAGCCTCACGATGATTCAAATAATCCTTAACATAAGCCACTCTGTCTTCACAAGACATAGATTTCAAATCCATCAAAATTGCCTTTAACTCTTCATCTGTTGAAGCTTGTTCTTCAATAAAATGAATAATAGAATAATCCAAATCATTATGACTCATACGTACATCATAAGGAATACTCTCCATCTTGTTAATAATATCAACATATTGGATTAACATATCTCTATCCATATTACTTCACCTAAGAACATTATACTAGAAAAATAAAAAAGTGAAAAGAAAAAAATTTTTGATACAAAGAAAATCTTTTTATTTGCTTAAATAATACGCTTATGTTAAAATGAAACAGAGGAAAGAGAGGAGATTTTTATGGCAAAAGAAAAAAAGTTTGTCCAAAATATTACATCTAGAGATGAAGATTTTGCTGCATGGTATACTGATGTAGTAAAAGAAGCAAAGTTATGTGACTATTCAAGCATGAAAGGATGCTTAAACTATTTGCCGAATGGTTATGCCATCTGGGAAAATATCCAAAAAGATTTGGATCAAAGATTTAAAGAAACAGGAATTGAAAATGTATCCTTACCGGTTCTTATCCCAGAAAGTCTACTTCAAAAAGAAAAAGATCATGTAAAAGGATTTGCTCCAGAAGTTGCTTGGGTAACGCAAGGTGGTGGAGAAGAATTAGAAGAAAAATGCTGTATTCGCCCTACTTCAGAAACCCTATTCTGTGATGTATGGCAAAAACAAGTAAAATCATACCGTGATTTACCATTAATATGGAACCAATGGTGTTCTGTTCTACGTTGGGAAAAAACAACCAGACCATTTCTAAGAAGTCGTGAATTCTTATGGCAAGAAGGTCATACCCTTCATGCTACTCCAGAAGAAGCAGAAGAAAGAACAAAACAAATGCATCAATTGTATTATGACTTTGTAACTGAAGATTTAGCAATCCCACTTACTTGTGGAAGAAAAACAGAAAGTGAAAAATTTGCAGGAGCAGAAGCTACGTATACCATAGAAGCTATGATGCATGATGGAAAAGCACTTCAATCAGGAACCAGTCACTATTTTGGCTCTGGATTTCCAGATACTTTTGAAATAAAATATTTAGACAAAGAAAATAAATTACATAGTTGCTACGAAACAAGTTGGGGATTATCAACTAGAATAATAGGAGCAATTATTATGGTTCATGGAGACGATTCAGGCTTAGTATTACCACCTAAAATTGCACCTACTCAAGCTATGATAATACCTATCGCCATGCAAAAAGAAGGAGTTTTAGATGCCGCAACAAATCTATACAAAAGATTACAAGAAGCAGAAATTCGCATCAAAATTGATAAATCCGATAAAACTCCTGGTTTCAAATTTGCTGAACAGGAAATGTTAGGAATTCCAATTCGTATCGAAATTGGACCAAAAGATATAGAAAACAACCAAGCTGTTATTGTAAAAAGAAATAATCGTGAAAAAATAACAGTATCCTTAGAAGATTTAGAAACCAAAGTAAAAGAAATATTAGAAGATATTCAAAAAGAAATGTATCAATCTGCAAAAGAATTCTTAGATAGTCATATCAAAGAAGCAAAAACAATGGAGGAAATGAAAGAAATTGCAACCAATGAAATTGGCTTTATTAAAGCAATGTGGTGTGGTAGCGCAGAATGCGAAGAAGAAATCAAATCAGCAACAGGTGGCTATGGATCACGTTGTATTCCAGAAGAACAAAAACAAATTTCAAAAAAATGCATTCACTGTGGCAAAGAAGCAAAACACATGGTTATTTGGGGAAAATCATACTAAAAAGAAAGGAAATCAATCCTTTCTTTTTTTAGGAATTAAAAGTGCATCCATCCAAATAAAATTCTAAAACGTTCACAGTTGAACAAGCTTTTGTGGCATAGTATTCAAAAGCAGGATAATAGGTATATGGGCTTCCATTATTATAACTTGTACTTGGTGAAAGCTTTAAAGAAAATGTATGTTTTTTATCACTAACTAATCCTAAACTATTACTAGCAATATAATTTGGAGATGATGCTTTATGAAGCCAAGTAGAGTTACTACTTTTTACCAAAGCTCCAAACCATAGCGTTCTAGTAGCTCCAGATTGTGTTTTAAATACACTACCACTTACTTTAATTTTCATCTTACAATAGTGATAAAAGTTAGAAATACCATTTTTTCTTCTAGTTTGACCACGAGATTTTTTAATAATAGTTTTACTATCAAAAGCATTATCAGGATTCTTAGCTTGAATAGCATAGAAATAATCACCTTCATCTGTATATGGATTATTTTTACCACTAGATAAGAAATGAGGTCTACTATTAGCACTTAATAAATGACTATTGTCACCACTATAAAAATCACCATGATACGTACTATAACCAATTCTTATCAAATACTTATCATCCGCTTTATAAGAAGGACAAATAGTTACATCATAATTAGGCATAGTAAACTTTTTTGTTGAATCGTTCAACTCATAAACAACAGTATTATCTGATTTTTTCTTTATCTTTGACCCTTTATAAGTAAATCCAGGAATAGTACTTACAGTAAAAGTTACTTCACTTCCACCTACTTTGGTAGTAGAGGTTACTCGGTCTACTTTTGGATAATAAGATGTATCCGTACTAACATACTTACTTAATTTAGTAACGACTTGATATCCATTCCATTTTGCATATAATGTTCCATTACTAGAAAAAGTAGTGGCTTTATTACCAACAATCGTACCATCGGTTTTAATAATTTGAGTGCCTTTTCCACCAGTAGCGGTATAATATCCTCCAAACACATAGCCTTTTCTAGATGGTTTCGTAATACTAGTAATACCATTAGTAGCATTAGCATTAGAATACCAACCAGTATTATATTTTTCATAGATTGTACCAGTTCCCCCACTACCACCTTGTCTATCTAAAGTAACTGTATAAATTCCTGAAACCCATTTTGCATAGAGAGAACCATTGGCACGAAAAGTATTTGTCTTTCCACTAATAATATTAGAATTTGCTTGAATAATTTGTACTCCTCCACCATTATCTTGCGTATAATAGCCTCCAAATACATAACCAGTTTTTGTAGGTGACGTGACTTTCGTAATAGATGTTGTAGCAGAAGCATTGGAATACCAACCAGTATTATATTTTTCATAGATTGTAGAAGTTCCTCCACTACCACCCTTTTTATTTAGTGTAACAGAATAAACATCTTGATCAAGACTCCAGTTAACCTTTAAAACAACTGTACAATCGCCTTTACTAGAATCACAAATTGTATCAGTATTTGCAACAGTAAACTGTTTATGATTAAAAGTCTGCCCTGGGGTAACACAACCACTTTCACAAATCCATTCTTTTCCAGATACTGCAGTCATTCCCGATTTAGTAATGTTTAAGTATTTAGAATTATTATAATTAGGTAGGTCTAATGGCACATCAATCCCATTATTAATAGAAAAATTATAAATAGCTTCATTTCCAGTGTCAACTTTTAAAGTTAAGAAGGAATGATCATTTTTCCCCCAATAATAATTAGTACCATTATCCGCTGTTGTGTGAGATGTTACGACTTCATCATCATACATTTTAATTCTAAAATTAACCCTACTAACTCTCCAATCAGCTGTAACAGTTAAGTTTTCAGTTATTGGAGTATCAGCTTTCAAATAAGAATTATCAGTCTTTTTCCAACCAAGAAATGTAAATCCATCTCTAGTAGGTTTACATAAATCTCCCCACGTAGAAGATTCTCCCTTCTCCAATAAAACTTGTTTATTCGAGCAACCACTTCCTCCATTATTTTGATAAGTAAGGGTATATTCCTTGCCAACATTATAAATACCATAAACCATATACTTACCATCAATACTATCTTCATCTGTCCATGATTCTCCGGTTAAATCTAGATAACGATTAACTTTTAATACTAAGATATACCAAGCAGCAGTGCCAGTTGGAGTAGTTACATTTTTTGTACTAACAATAGAATTTCCACCCATTAATATGTCTTGCTGCTTTTGAAATCCTTGTTTTATTCTAAAAGATAGTCTTTTCCAGCCAGTTAGCTCATCAAAGTTAATAGATGAATAATCATTCTGATCATCCACTGGAACCCATAAATATTGAATATCCAAATTCTCATTATGAATACCAGTAGTACTCCTTAAAGTAGCTGTTAATGTATGACTAATAGCTTTATTCTCTTCAGACTCAGGTGTTACAAAAATTTGCATACCAGATTTTAGATTACAAAGACTATCGTCAAATTCATTATCTTTCATCATAGAACCAACTCTAGCAGAATCTGAAGCATCTCTTAATGAAGCATCAATAATGGCTCCATCACTATCCTTTGTTCCACAATATAATTGATAACTATATCCGTATTGATGATTTAACTTAACTATTCTAACTTTGGTATCACTACTATTACAAGAAATAGAATCATCCGGAAAATCTTTAATCAATCCTTTATCTTGCAATTGATCAAAAGACAATAAAGCACACCCAGATTTTTTATGACCAAATAAATCCTCTTCATAACTGTCTCGATAGAGTTTGGCTCCAGTAAGTAAAGTTTTTCCATAAGACTTAAACTTTCGCTGCTCATTATAAAACCGAATATTACGAATAAGTGGAATACTCATTCCCGTTATAATACCAAGTATGGCAATAGAAACTAATAGTTCTACCAAAGTAAAGCCTTTATTATTTCTCATCTTATCACCTACAATAATTATCTCTCATTATAAATGAGTATACCATAAAAAAAAGATAAATTAAACTTTCTTCTTTATCTTTTCACTTTGTTCTGTTTTTATTCTTTTTATTGCTTGATTTGCTACCTTTTCAATTGACTCAATCGGAATCTTTTCTTCATAAAGTTGCTCAATAACTTGAACCAATTCATCCAATTTAGAATCTAAAAAAATAGTATTAGGAAGTTTTACACTACTCATAACATGCTTATATTCAATCGCATCTTCATCCGGACAATCCAATCGGTCACAATAAAACATACATCCTTGCCCATAATCAATACCAATAGAATAACCAACTCCATTGTGTTCAATAGGATAATAGATTCCGTATGATACTTGATGATATGGTAAATAGTTTTCTTCTGCATAATCATAGATTTCTTCAAAGAAACTCTCTAAATGAAAAACATTTTCTTTATCTTGCTCTGACAACAATTCATCATTATACAAAAAAGTGTCTGTCGAAAAAGAACCAAAACGTTGTGTAAACTTTTCTAACCAATCAATATAATCCGTAGAATAAGCAAGTGAAGTTCGAAACTCTTGCTTTTTTCGATCTTGCTCCTTCATTTTTTCAATAAAACTATCTCTTCCCATATTCCACAAACCTCTCCTCTAAAATATTGTATTTTTTATTGTACCATATCATTATTTTTTTTCAAGTACTTCTAATAAATCATGATAAATATAATCAACATCTAAATGATATTTCTCCTCCAATTCACTAACACTACCATGAGATATAAATTGATCAGGTAATGCATAGTAAAAGGACACAACATCTACAAGACCATAATCAACAAGTAATTCTTTTACAATAGTACAGAGTCCACCTACAATCGTACCATCTTCAATAACAACAACCTTTTTTGTCTTCTGAATACTCTTTATAATACTTTTCCAATCAAAAGGTTTTAAAAATCGAACATTAATCACTTCACAGGAAAAGTCTTTTTTTTCTAACAAAGATGATAATTCCATTCCTTTAGAAACACTATTACCAATTCCTAAAATCGTCAAATCATTTCCTTTTTCTAAAATTTCAGCTTTACCAAGATGAAGAACATGAGACTTCATCAAAATAGAACTCTCTCCTCCTCTAGGATAACGAATCACTACAGGCTTTTTCAATTCAATAGAAAACTCCATCATTTGCTTTAATTCTTGAAAATTTTTTGGAGCCATAATAATAACATTCGGAATAATTCGAAAAAAAGCCATATCATATATTCCCTGATGGGTCTCTCCATCAGCACCAACCAAACCGGCACGATCAACACACATCACTACTGGTAAGTTTTGTAAACAAATATCATGAATAACTTGATCATAAGCTCTTTGATAAAAAGAAGAATAAATAGAAACAAATGGTAACATTCCATTACTAGCCAAACCAGCCGCAAAAGTTAAAGCATGTTGCTCCGCAATTCCTACATCAAAAAAACGTTCTGGATACTTTTCCGCAAAAGAGTGAAGTCCTACACCATCCCTCATAGCAGCAGTAATTGCTACAATATTTTGATTTTTTTTAGCCAACTGCATTAAAGTATCACCAAAAACATGAGAATACGTTTTTCCTTTAGAAGATACTTTACCAGTTTTAATATCAAAAGGTGATACACCATGAAAAAGTGCAGGATTTTTTTCTGCAGGATAATATCCTTTCCCTTTTTTCGTTAAAACATGAATAAGTACCGGTTCTTCAAAATCTTTTGCTTTTTCAAATAGACTCTCCATCTCTTGAATATCATGTCCATCAACAGGACCTAAGTACTTAATTCCAATTTCTTCAAAATACATACCTGGAATAAATACTTGCTTAACTGCATTTTTTCCCTTACTCACAACTTCAGCAATAACCTTTCCAACAGCAGGAATACTAGTAACCATCTTTCTTCCTCTAGAATTTGTTCTTCGATAATTCTTTCTACTTCGAAGTCTTGTTAATAATGTATTCATCCCACTGATGTTTTTTGAAATACTCATCTCATTATCATTTAAAATAATTATCATTTTTGTCTGAGTACATCCCACATGATTCAATGCCTCTAAAGCCATTCCCCCTGTTAATGCTCCATCGCCAATAACTGCTATTACATGATAATCTTGATGCTTTAAATCTCTAGCTTTTGCCATCCCCATCGCAGCAGAAATAGATGTAGAACTGTGTCCTGTATTAAAGCAATCTGTTTTAGACTCCTTTATCTTTGGAAAGCCACTAATTCCATCAATCTTTCGTATTGTTTTTAATTCATTTTTTCTGCCATTTAAAATCTTATGCACGTAACACTGATGTCCCACATCCCAAATAATTTTATCTTTTAACGGATCAAATACACTCTCTAGAGCAATAGTGAGTTCCACAACCCCTAAATTAGAAGCCAAATGTCCACCATTTGTAGAAACAACATGAATGATAGAATCCCGAATCTCACTACATAAAATACTTTTCTCATCCTTTGATAATTTTTTTACATCATTTGTATGATTTATTTTTTCAATAATCACAATATCACCTTGTCTTTTGCTCTATATAATTATGAAGTTCTAGACTCATATGCCTAGGACCTCGAATCGCTCTTACTCCATACTTTCCTAGTAAAGAAAAAGGAAATAAATTAGGAGAATATTGTTCCAAAAGCTCTAACTCCATCGTATATTTCATCTGAACATGTGAACTATAATACTCAAATGGAATATAATTTTTTCTTACCACACATTTATATAATAAAGCAGAAATAGGAGCCCCAACATAAATATAAACAATATCCCCTATCTGAATATCAGAACTTTGTTTCCATTGAATCACAGAGCTTTGTTGGAAAGCAAATTCAATATCATAATATTTTGGATTAGCAGGAACAATCCATTCTTGAGAAATCATCTTTCTACCAATGGTATATTGGTAACTTTCTTCAATATAAGAAAACACCTCATCATCTGAAATTGTATCATCTAAAACAATAGTTATCCAGTATTTTTTATTCATATGATAAGCTGGGAAAAATCCTTTTTCAGTAATCAATTTTCCTATCTTGTCAGAATCTAACTTAACATTTAGAACATCTACCATTTCATCACTATTTTCCTCTAATTTTTTACGAGAAATATTCATAATCAAGGCATACCATTTTTTAGTATCTTTATTTTTAAAAACGCCAAAATCAGGATAGGAGTCCCATTCAAAAAAAGGCTGATCACCATATGCCTCATATATTTTATGATTAATTCGATTTGCTTGTTCACTAACAAAATTTTGCACCATAAAGCACTGATTGCGGATATCTTCTAATAATGCACAAAATTCTTCTCGAATCTTTCCCGCAAATTCACCAACAGCATTCTCAACGCGAAATCCAAGATATTCATCCTCCATCTCCAAATCAAATACCGATCCATAGACTTGATGATTTAAATCAATCAAAACTCTTATTTCAAAAGACTGATTCATAATAATTTTACGATAACAATATCCCTCTTTTGTCTTATGAAATCCATATTGAATAATCTTTTTATAATCAGGAATACACTTCTTAAAGATTTCATTTTCAATCATCAAATCACCTCAATACACTGAACTATATCATATCAAAAGGAAGAAAAAATGTAAAATAAAAGAAAGAAATTTTTCTTTCTACTTATTATGAATATCAATTTGTGTATAAGGAATAGAAATTCCCTTTTCCTCTAATCCCTCTACAATACATCTTAAAGCATCTCTTCTTTTTTGGACCTTAATAGTAGGAGCACAATATACTTTTATCTGATATAAAATACTAGAATCCGCTAAAGAGTTGACTCCCCTATATTCAACTTTTTCAATCTCTTTATCTTTCTTAATCTTAGAAATAATTTCTTGAATAGCCTCTTCAGATTCTTTTAATTTTAATTCATAAGGAAGAGGAATATCAATATTAATTAAATGAGAAACAACTTCTACTTGTTCAATATTACGATTAGAAATAGAAACTATATTTAAAGTATAAATATCTTCTACTTTTGTAGTTTTTAAACCTATAGATAAAACTTTTCCAGTAATAGTATCAAAATGAATAACATCTCCAACTTGATAATAGGAATCTGATACAATATCAAATCCTTTAATAATGTCTTTTAAAGCATCCTGTATTGCAAATCCAATAATAATACCAATAATTCCAATACCTGCTAGTAAAGATGAAATATTAATACCATTTATTTTCAATACAATGAATAAAACCACCATAATAAACACATATTTACTAATATTTTTAATCATCCTAATATAAGTATTAAATCTTTTATCTGAAAAAATTTTTTTATGACTTTCTTGAAACTTCATAAAAATTACTTTTTCAAAGAAAGTATAAAACAAAATACTAAATAAAATTACGATAACAGATAGTAATAAATGTACAATCCATTGATTATCTTTTAAAAATTCTAATAAATCCATAAGACACCTCTGTATACATTGTATCATAGAAAAAGAAAAGTAATAAAACTTTTCTCTATTTTCTTATTGAACTTGTATTAACTTTGCATGAACAACTTTTCTACCTTTATTATCATCAGTACAAGTAGATAATGTAATAATAGAATCATCTGTAGTAACTGATGCAGTTGCTGGAATCGTATTTCTACTAACTAATGTATCTAAAAAGGTTTGATATTCACTATCACTGTAAAAATTAGTCTGTAAATAATAAACTTCAGGATCGATGATATAAGCGGAGAATACTTGATAAGTATATATTTTACCATCATCTGTTAATACCATAACCTTAATTTCACTCTTTTTAGATGAAAAAACTTTATTTAAACTACCAAAAGATGTACGATTCAATAGATTATGACCATAAAATATCGTGTTTTTATCTCCCATTTTATTATCATTACGATAATCCATAAAAGTCCAACCACCAGTAGAATAAGCTTTATCAAAAGAATGTGTTAAATAATAATCATTATCAGAAGTCTGAACAACAGGATAATTTACATTAGTACCTTCCACAACAATCCATGCAACAGTATCACTATTAGTATTTTTTAATTCATCAAAATGAATATCACCAAGTTGATATTTACCATAAATACGATATAAGTTCATCTCTTTATTCAACAATATATTTTGTTCTTTTTCTTCTTTCTTTTCAACTTCTTCTGGCTTTATATCATCATTAAAAATAGATTGAACATAATTCGTATTATCCACATGAAGTGTATCAAACAAATATAATAAACATAAAAACCATACAATCATCATAACAATATGAGATGGTTCTTCTTTTCTTCTATGAAAATACATAGTTATAGAATGAAATTTTTTAACAGGAATCATTTTCTCCAAAAAAGAACATATTTTTTCTAAATAAAAGTAAAAACCTCTTGATAAAAACAGAGATAATACTTTAAAACCTTTAACAAAAAAACGAATAATAGATAGCGGTATAAAAAAGATTATTTTGAAAACTTTCATATTACAAAATTTCTTCATCTATGATACCCATCATAACTGGTTCTTTATAAAAAGTATCATTTTGAATAGTTTCAGGTTCTAAAACTCCAATTTCTTGAGAAATACTTAAGATATCAGTTGTTTTAGCAAAATTTTCATCAGGTTGAATAACAGGAATCAATACAGATTGTTGAGCCTTTTTAGAGCGAACTACCCTACTAGGAATATTGACACTTTGAACAACAGACTTTTGAGTACCAACATGGTATCCTTTCTTTTCAATTATAGTAGTAATAATACCAGTTAGGATTGAAAACACAATAACAATTGTCAAATACATGTAAATTATCATTTTATCATCTCCCTATCTACTATCTATTACAATTATATATTATCTATTTTTTTTAGCAATAGTTTTACATAAAATAATGTGTAAATCATTGTCAACAGTGCCTAATAAATATTATATCATAGTGTAAAATATATGAATTTGTCACGTATTTACAATTATCAAAAAAAAAACAAAAAAAAATCTTGAATTTCAAGATTTCATATTCAAATGGTCGGGAAGACAGGATTTGAACCTGCAACCCCTTGGTCCCAAACCAAGTGCTCTACCAAGTTGAGCCACTTCCCGATATGGTGCGCTCGAAGGGATTCGAACCCCTGACCTTTTGGTTCGTAGCCAAACACTCTATCCAACTGAGCTACGAGCGCAAGCGAGACAGTTATCTCTAACTACAAAACAAAATGCATTGTATAATTATAAAAATGGTGGCTCCAGCGGGAATCGAACCAGCGACACAGGGATTTTCAGTCCCTT
>CAMOGG010000023.1 GCA_946614095.1 uncultured Caryophanales bacterium
ACTAGGCAATAGTCTAGGTACTCATACTTTAAGAATAGCAAACACAACAACACCATCAGAATGTTCTACTGAAGGATTCTCACAAACAGCATGTGGTTTTGTCCTAGAATTTGCTGATATTGTTGCTAAACATAAAATAAACTCATATGATTCTAGCAGTACTGCAATGGGAAATGGAAATATAGGTGGCTGGGAATATAGTGAAATGAGAACTTATGTAAACACAGATATTTATAATGCATTACCAATGGAGTTAAAAAGTGGAATAATGGATACAACAGTAGTATCAGGATATGGGAATAACGATTCAAGCAATTTTGTAACAACAGATAAGCTTTATTTATTATCTTCGATGGAATTGTGGGGAAATAATTCATATTCACAGTATGATAGTGCAAGAAGTTTATCAAGACAATTGGATTATTATAGTAGTCATGGGGTATCTAATTCTTACTCTTCCGTTGTAGAGAAACTTTATGGT
The DNA here is from genome assembly GCA_946614095.1 of uncultured Caryophanales bacterium. Taxonomy (GTDB): domain Bacteria; phylum Bacillota_I; class Bacilli_A; order RF39; family UBA660; genus UBA3789. The sequence continues at coordinate 482 of CAMOGG010000023.1, forward strand.
AATTCGTCAGAGTGGTGGTGGCTACGAACTGCTACTAGTGGATCTTTCTATACAGTAGACCAAGGTAGTCCTTTTTATGTTCCTGCTCAATATAGTGGTGGAGTTTCACCAGCATTCCGAATTGGATAAGTATCAAATTGTTTTATATGAAACATTTGAAGTTTTTCTTCAGATGTTTTTCTTTGGAAAATAATTGTGTTTTTTTGAATATAATAGTAAAATAGAGTGGAAGTAAATAGGAGGGATTTATGTTAGAGTTAAAATCTATTACTAAAATATATCAAACAGAAGGTTTTAAGCAAACTGCATTAGATAAAGTTAGTGTTAATTTTCGAAAGAATGAATTTGCTTCTATTTTAGGACCTAGTGGTAGTGGTAAGACTACATTATTAAATATCATTGGTGGACTTGATCATTATGATTCTGGAGATTTAATTATTAATGAAACTAGTACGAGAGAATATCATGATCGTGATTGGGATACTTATCGTAATCATCGTGTTGGTTTTGTTTTTCAAAGCTATAATTTAATATCTCATCAGACTGTTCTTGCGAATGTTGAACTTGCTTTGACTTTGTCTGGTGTTTCTAAGAAAGAGAGAGTTCGTAGAGCTAAAAAAGCTCTTGTTCGTGTTGGATTAAAAGATCATATTCATAAGAGACCTAGTCAATTATCTGGTGGACAGATGCAGAGAGTAGCAATTGCTAGAGCACTTGTGAATGATCCAGAAATCTTACTTGCAGATGAACCTACAGGGGCACTTGATACTACTACATCTAAACAGGTTATGGATTTATTAAAAGAAATTGCTCAAGATAAATTAGTTATTATGGTTACTCATAATCCTGATTTAGCAGAAGAATATTCGAATCGTATTATTAAACTTCAAGATGGAAAGATTATTGATGACTCTAATCCTTATGATGGGAAAGCTAATACGGAATTAGATTTTCATTCTAGTAAGAAAAAGTCTAAAAAAACTTCTATGAATTATCTTACTGCGATATCTTTGTCTATGAATAATTTAATGACAAAGAAGGGAAGAACCTTCTTAACTGCATTTGCTGGTAGTATTGGAATTATTGGTATTGCTTTAATATTATCATTATCTCATGGAATTAATCAGTTTATTGATAAGATGGAAGAAGAAACTCTAAGTTCTTATCCTTTGCAAATACAAAAAGAATCTGTAGATATGTCTACTATGTTACAGACTTTATCTGGTAATCGTGATATTAAAGACTATAAAGACAATAAAATTCATTCTATTAATATCATGGGTGATGTTTTTGAGACTATGTCTCGTGAAGTGAAACGTAATGATATGAAAAAATTTAAAGAATATTTAGATCATAATGAAGAAATTGATGATTATGTTTCTGATATTCAATATGGTTATCAAGTAAATCTTAATTTATATAAAAATGATTTAGAACATATTGTACGTGTTAATCCAACCACTGTCTTAGATACATTAGGAATGGGTACTAGTAATATGTCTAGTGTTTATAGTACTTTTTTATCTAGTAATGATGTTTTTTATGAAATGATTGATAATCCCAAACTTCTTTCACAACAATATGATTTAGTTGCGGGAGAATGGCCTAAGAATTATAATGAGATGGTTTTAACAGTAGGGGAACATAATACTATTTCTGATTATACTCTATATAGTTTAGGAATACTTTCTCAAGATGATTTAAAAGAACAATTTAATAAAATGGTTGGAGGAGAAGAAGTTACTTTTGAAGAGCATAGTTATGAATTAGAAGATATACTCGGACTAAACTTCAAACTTGTATTAACTCCTGATTATTATCAAAAAGAAAATGGATTATGGATTAGTCATGAAGATGATGAAGAGTATATGAAAAACTTACTATCTTCTTCAGAAGAAGTAAAAATTGTTGGGATTATTCGTGCAGATGAAGAAGCAATTGGAAGTAATCAAAACTTTGGAATGGTAGGATATACTCATCAATTGATGGAACATTTAATTGAAAGAGTAAATGATACGGAGATTGTTAAGGCTCAATTAGATCAGAAAGATGTGAATGTTTTTACTGGTAGTGCTTTTTCTACTAATACTACGTTTAGTATGGAAGATTTGTCTATGGAACAGATGATGGCGTTACAAGGTCTATCTCAAGAAGAACTAGCTTCTTATATGAAAAGTTATAGTGAGAATATGAGTGCTTCTTATGATGAAAATATACGAAAACTTGGAATTTCTAGTATTGATAATCCGGATACGATATCTATTTATCCAAAAGACTTTGATTCAAAAGAAGAGATTGTAAAGATTATTGATCAATATAATGAAAAGAAAAAAGAAGCTGATAAGATTAAATATACTGATGTAGTTGGTATTATGATGAGTAGTGTTTCTACTATTGTTAATGTGATTAGTAGTGTTTTGATTGCTTTTGTTGCGATTAGTTTAGTGGTTTCTAGTATTATGATTGCGATTATTACTTATATTTCTGTAATGGAGAGAACAAAAGAAATTGGAATTTTAAGAGCAATAGGTGCTAGTAAAAAGGATATTTCTAGAGTCTTTAATGCTGAAACTTTAATTGAAGGATTGTGTGCTGGAGTACTTGGAATTGTTGTTACATTACTTTTAAATATTCCAATTAATATTATTATTAAGCATACTGTTAATATTAGTCATATTTCTGTATTACCAATTAGTGGTGCTATTGTATTGATTATTATTAGTGTTTTATTAACTGTTATTGCAGGCCTTATTCCAGCTAAGATTGCTAGTAGAAAAGATGCTGTGGAGGCTTTAAGAAGTGAATAAATTTCTTCGTAAAAAATAGTTCATACTTGACTATTTTTTTACTCTGGATTATTATGGATAAGATTTGTTTTATTATTATAAAGAGGAGGAGTGAATATGATAAAATTATTTCGAAATTTTACAAAAAAAGATTTTGGTATTATTGCTATTGTAGTTTTATTAGTTATATTTTCCGTGTTTTTGGATTTAAGAATGCCAGAATATATGAGTGAGATTACTAAATTAGTACAAACAGAAGATAGTACAATGGAAGAAATTTTAACAGCAGGAGGACATATGTTAGTTTGTGCTGTTGGTAGTTTAATTTGTACTATTTCTGTTGGTTATTTTACATCACTTTTATCTGCTCGCTTTTCTAAAACGATTCGTAGAAAAATCTTTGCTAAAGTAGAAGATTTTGGTGTTGCAGAAATTAAAAAATTTTCTACTAGTAGTTTGATTACTCGTACTACGAATGATGTAACTCAGATTGAAACTTTACTTGCGATGGGACTACAGATGATGATTAAGTCTCCTGTTATGGCAGTGTGGGCTTTAGCTAAGATTCTTGGTAAAAGTAGTGAATTAAGTCTTGTTACGGGAGCAGGAGTTGTTATTATTGTTTTAACTAATATTTTCATTATTAAAACAGTTAGTCCTCGATTTGCAAGAATTCAAAAATTAACGGATCAAGTGAATGATGTTACACGTGAAAATATTACCGGTATTCGAGTTGTTCATGCTTTCAATGCAGAAAAGTTTGAAGAGAAAAGGTTTGATGATGTAAATGAAGATATTACTGGTATTCATTTAACTGTTACAAAAACTTTTGCGTTGATGGATCCAGTTATGAATTTTGTTATGCATTTTCAACATTTAGGTATTTATGTTGTTGGAGCTTTTATTATTGCTCGTAGTGGTATGATGGATAAGATTACGACCTTTAGTAATATGGTGGTTTTTTCTAGTTATGGAATGCAAGTGATATTTTCATTTTTAATGCTTACTATGATTTTTATGATACTTCCTCGTGCTCAAGTATCTGCTAGACGTATTAATGAAGTTTTAGATGAGGAAGCATCTATTCGTTCTGGAGATTTTCATGGAAAAACGAAGGAGACTGGTACTGTTGAATTCCGTAATGTAAGTTTCCGTTATCCAGATGCTGATGAATATTTATTAAAAAATATTAGTTTTAAAGTTCATAAGGGAGAGACCATTGCTTTTATTGGTTCTACTGGTAGTGGAAAGAGTACTTTAATTAATTTAGTTCCTAGACTATATGATGCAACTGAAGGAGAAGTACTAGTAGATGGAGTAAATGTTAAAGAGTATCGTTTAAAAGAATTAAATAATCGTATTGGTTATATTCCTCAAACAGCCTTTATGTTTACTGGTACGGTAAAAGAAAATATTGCTTATGGTGATAATGGAAGAAAAAAAGCTACATTGCAGAAAATAAAAGATGCTATTCGAGTTGCCCAAGGAGAAGACTTTGTTTTAAAAATGGATGGTACATATGATGCACATATTGCTAGAGGAGGAACAAATGTCAGTGGAGGGCAAAAGCAGAGACTTTCTATTGCTCGTGCTATAGCAAGAGATCCTGAAATCTATATTTTTGATGATTCTTTTAGTGCACTTGATTATCAGACAGATGCAAAGCTTCGAAAAGAATTAAAAAAATATACGAAAGATGCTACTAGTATGATAGTTGCTCAAAGAATTGGTACTATTATGAATGCGGATAAAATTATTGTTCTTGATAGGGGAGAATGCGTTGGAATTGGTACTCATAAAGAATTATTGAAAACATGCGAAGTTTATAAAGAAATTGCTTTATCGCAATTAAGTGAGGAGGAGTTGAACAATGCCTAGAGGAAATTTTCATACAACAGAGAAATCTAGAGACTTTAAGGCCTCTATGATTCGTTTATTTCAAAGTTTAGATCATTGGCGTTACTTTCTTGTAGTTTCTGTTATTCTTGCTTTATTTGCTTCTATTTTATCTACAATTGCTCCCAATAAACTTGCCGATGTTACAGATGTTATTAGTGATGGAATTAAGCCTAATGTTGAAAATTTAAGACTTATTTCAGAAGAAATGATGAAGCATGCTAGTTTTCCTAATTATGAAAATACTGATCAAAGAATTGTATCTCCAGATACTACTGAAAATGTTCAGAATTCTTTTCAAGAATTTCAACAATTTGATTTAGAAACACAAAGAAAAATATTTCATGAATTTGAAATAAAGGGTGTTACCATTTCTGTTGATGATCAAATTCAGTATATGAAAGTATTAAGTTCTTTGGATTCTTCTATGGTAACCGATCAAATGCTTGAAAAACTAGATGAATTACCAGAATCTATTCAATCATTAGTAGAACCTAAACTAGATATGAAAGAATTAAAAGTACGTTCTATTATTTTAGCTATTATTTATTTATTCAATTCTTTATTTGGTTATATAGAAGGAATTTTAATGGCTTATGTTGGAATTGGTTATTCTAAAAAACTTAGAAAAGATATTAGTGTTAAGATTAATCGATTACCTTTAAGATACTTTGATTCTCATGAGACTGGAGATTTACTTTCCAGAGTTACCAATGATGTTGATACAATTGGAATTAATATGAGTAATAATATTACTTCTATGGTTTCTAATATTACATTATTTTTGGGCTCTATTGTGATGATGTTTGTTACTAACTGGGTCATGGCACTTACTGCGATTTTAGCAAGTATTTTAGGATTTGTTTTTTCTTTCTTCTTACTTCAAAGAAGTCAAAAATACTTTGTAGAACGTCAAAAACGTTTAGGAGAGTTAAATGGTCATATTGAAGAGATTTATTCTGGTCATAATGTTGTTAAAGCTTATAATGGAGAAGAAGCTGCTTTAGAAGAGTTTGATCGTATTAATCATCAACTATATGATTGTAATCGTAAGAGTCAGTTTTTATCTGGTATTATGCAACCAGTTATGGGATTCATTGGAAACTTTGGTTATGTTGCAGTATGTGTTGTAGGTGCTTTACTTGTCATGAATGGAAAAACTACTTTTGGTGTCATTGTTGCCTTTATGATTTATATTCGTTTATTTACGAATCCATTATCTAGAATTGCTCAATCCATGACTACAATGCAATCTATTGCAGCAGCAGCAGAGAGAGTTTTTGAATTTATGGATGAGGAAGAATTATCTTCAGAGAAAAAATTAAAAGGACATTTAAGTACTCAACAAGCGAAAGGAAATATTGAATTTCAACATGTCCGATTTGGATATGATAAAAGTCGTGATATTATTAAAGATTTTAGTGCTAAAGTGAAAGCAGGAGAGAAAATTGCCATTGTAGGACCAACAGGTGCAGGAAAGACGACTATGGTTAATCTATTAATGAAGTTTTATGAAATCAATGATGGAGATATTTTGATTGATGGAGTATCTATCCATGACTTAAAACGAGAAAATATTCATGATTTATTTGTTATGGTCTTACAAGATACTTGGTTATTTAATGGTACCATTCGGGATAATATTGAATTTAATAATTCAATGAAGGATGAAGATATATGGAAAATTTGTGAGACGGTAGGAATTGATCATTTTATTAAGACTTTACCAGGTAACTTAGAAGCTAAAGTTCAAAATAATGATTCTATTAGTTCTGGACAGAAACAGTTACTTACTATTGCAAGAGGTATGTTAAAAGATGCTCCTTTCTTAATCCTTGATGAAGCAACATCTAATGTTGATACTCGTACAGAAGAACTGGTTCAAAAAGCAATGGATAAATTAACAGAAGGAAGAACTTCCTTTATCATTGCTCATCGTTTATCTACGATTAAAAATGCAGATTTAATCCTTGTGATGGATGAGGGAAATATTATTGAACAAGGTACTCATGATGATTTATTAAAGAAAAATGGTTTTTATGCAAAACTTTATAATTCTCAATTTCAAAAGTAATTGTTACTTATTCGAGAAAAAGCATTTTTGCTTTTTTTTGTTTTTGCGAGGTTGCCTATCATTTTAAAGAGTTGTATAATAAAGAAAAATGATAGAATTATTATAGGTTTTGTGTAAAACGAAAAGGAGTAATAAATGATAAATATGGTTATATGCAATGATACAACTCTTTCTGGTATTTTACCTATTGTTAAAAGAATTTTACTTTTGATTCAAATTTTTGTTCCTCTTTTATTGATTATTTGGGCAACTATTGGTTTTATTCAATTGATTAAGAATCCTGAAGAAAAATCTGGTAATAAAAAGATTATTAATAAATTTATTGCTGCTATGGTAGTATTTATGATACCAGTATTGTTAAATGCAACAATGTATTTGGTTGGAGAGAAGACAGCTTTTAGTAGTTGCTGGATGGATGCTAATGAAAAAATATCTCTTAGTAATCAATATAGTAAAATTAATAATCAAGAAAAGATTCCTATTTATAAGGATCCTAATGGTTATGAAAAAGGGGAAGAAGAATATAGTAATACGGAGTGGATTGCGCCTAATAATCTTTATGGAGAAGCTTTGGCATCACGTGCATTGTTTTTATCTTGTTCAGCAATAGGAACCAATTATTTAACGGCAGAGGATGCTGCCAAGGTTGGATGTAAAATCAGTGGTGATGGGAGATTACGAGTACCGGATGTAGAACATTCTCATAAATATCGAGCAGAGATTCCTCAAACTAAAAATATTATAGAATTTTGGGATCGAGAAAAGGCGTTAAATTTAGGTGGTATTGGTTGGTATGGACCAGCTTCTTGTAGTCCTTGGATTGGTTCTATGTTACGTTCTATGGGATATGATAACAATATTGCAACTAAAAAAGCTATTCAAGAAGCTCCAATTAGTCCTTGGACTGGAGAGAAAATGACTAATGCTATTTCTGCTCATGGAATTGGAGCTTATATGTATCATCATCCGGAATCTTTTTATCCTGTGCCAGTCGATAGTAATAAAACGATAGCAGAACAATGTCTTCCTGGAGATATCCTAGTTAATGCTTCTCATATTATGATTTATACAGGAAATGAACTTGCTCAAAAGTATTTTCCAGGGACTACTGGTGATATGGCTGAGGCAGCAGAGCATGGTCATTGTTATCCTGGAGTTACAAAAAAAGGAAATTCTAAAGTATCTTCTTATATGGTTTTTCGAGTTAAGAATCCTGCTACTAATTTATCATAGTGCTGTGTGCAATTTTTACTCAAATACTTGAAAAAACAGGGAAAATATGGTATAATGTAGTCATGAAGGAAATACTTTAATACGGTAACATTAATTGTATTTCCTTTTTTTTGTTTGAATTTTTATTTTTCAATAATTTAAATGGCTGAAAATGAATTTTTTCCCTAAGGGAAAATTTTTTTTTGATTGGGAAAAACACTTTCAAATCATAAAAAGCTCTCTTTTACATAAACTAATTTATATGATACAACATGTTTCAAAGGAGGGAGTTAGATGAAGTTTTTATTCCTAGTAATACTAGTATTTTTATTACTATTTATTTGGTGTTCTCTAAGAATTGCTAGTTTTTATGATCAATATGAGGAAGATGAAGAAAAAATGTAGTTTTTCATTTATGAAAAATATGATAAAGTAATAATAGGAGGATTTTATATGAAAAAAAATTTTCTTCTTATTATTGTTTGTATTTTTTTCATTCCTTTTACTGGTAGAGCACTTGTTACTAAATCTAATGATATTTTTATAACAGATGATGCAGGAGTTATTGATTCAGATACAAAAAAATATATTATTCAATATTCTAGTTTTTTAAAACAAGAAAAAGATATTGATTATTATGTTGTTACTTTATCTCATTTAGAGAATCTTACTTTAGATGAATATACGGATTATATTTATTCTTCTTTTCATTTAAATGAGAGAGGTTTTTTAATTGTTGTTAGTAAGAGTGAGAGGAATATATCCATCAAAGCTGGGAAGGGTTTACATCATGTTATTACGAATGAGTTGATTGATGAGTATATCAAAAAGTATTTTTTACCATATTTTAAGAGTGATGATTGGAGTAGAGGAATTCAGAATGGTTATTCTGCTTTCTATAAGAAAATATGTGAATCCTATCATATTGATGCTTCAGAGATGATAGTAGATACTGGTGATACAATTAGTCAGTATCAATCCTTTATTTTGGTTATTATTGTATGGATTTGTACTGTTTTTGGATATGTATATGGAAAATATTATAATCGAGTTTTTTTGAGACAAGAAAGTATCCTTGGAAACCATGTTATTTTTGGTATCTCTTTTTTTGTTAATATTTTATTACTTTATTATTGTATCTTTGTAAAAGAACTTGCAATTCCTATTATTATAGGATTTGAAATGATTACTTTTTATAGTACAATGGATAAAAGTCATTTCAAAAAGAAGAAAAAAGTTAAAAAAAGAAAAAAGAAACGATAAGTTTTCTTTTTCTTTCTATTAAATATTTGATATACTATTCATTGGTGATAGCAATGAAGAGAAGTGAAGTAGATCGTTCTAAATTAAGTCCGATGATGCAACAATATATGGAGATTAAGGATAAATATGAAGATTGTATTATCTTTTTTCGTTTAGGTGATTTTTATGAAATGTTTTTTGATGATGCTATCTTAACGTCTAGGATATTAGAACTTACATTAACTGGAAAACAAGCTGGATTAGAAGAAAGAGTTCCTATGTGTGGAATTCCTCATCATGCTTATGTGTCTTATGTAGATGAGTTAATTGATAAAGGATATAAAGTAGCAATTTGTGAACAATTAGAAGATCCAAAAGAAACGAAAGGTATGGTTGATCGTGATGTTGTACAAGTTATTACGAAAGGAACTAGAATCGATTCTAATATGGATTCCAAGAGTAATAATTATATTGCTAATTTGTATGACTTTTCTTATTGCTACGGAGTAAGTTTTGCAGATATTTCAACAGGCGAAGTTTATGCTACTTTGATAGAGGGTGAAAGTGATCGTGCTATCAAAGAAATATTAAAAAATAATTTTAGAGAAGTTATTGTAAATGATAGTATTGATCGAGAAATCATAGAATCTTTGCGAAGTAAGTATGATATTTTAGTGACGATTCAAAAAGAAGAACTTGAGGGAAATGAGTATGATTATATCTATGAAGATATTGAAGATATACGAATTATCCGTACTGTCAAACATTTATTAAAATATATTGTAGAGACTAAAAAAGGAGATTTACATCATCTTCAACATTGTCAGATAGTTAAATCTTCTATGTATTTAGAATTTGATGCTAATACAAAGAGAAATCTAGAATTAGTAGAAACTATTCGTAATGGAGATCGACAATATAGCTTGTTGTGGCTTTTAGATAAATGTAAAACAGCTATGGGAAGTCGTTTCTTAAAATATAATATTTTAAATCCATTGACTAATAAAAAAGAAATTGAAAGAAGATATGATTTTGTATCTTTACTTAGTACAGAGTTTATTCTAAGAGATGATTTAATTCATTCATTAGATCATGTATATGATTTAGAAAGATTAATTGGAAGAATTACTTATGGTAATTTAAATGCAAAAGATTTATTACAATTAAAAAGTTCTTTAAAAGAATTACCTACTATAAAAAGAATTTTAAAAGAATTAAAATATGATAAGGAAATCGAAACTTTTGAAGAAGTATTTCAATTATTAGATCGAACAATTTTAGAAGATGCTCCTTTTAATTTACATGAAGGTCATTTAATTAAAGAAGGATACAATGAAGAATTAGATGAGTTGAAAAGGATTCGTAGTGGATCTAAAGATTTTATTTTAGAGTTGGAACAAGAAGAGAAGAAAAGAACGGGAATTAAGAATTTAAAAGTTGGTTTTAATAAGGTATTTGGTTATTATATTGAAGTATCTAAAGGACAAGTTGGTCTTGTGAAAGAAGAATTTGGGTATGAGAGAAAGCAGACTTTAGCGAATTGTGAAAGATTTATTACTCCTTTATTAAAAGAAAAAGAAAATATTATTTTAGGAGCAGAAGAAAAGATTATTTCTCTAGAATATAAATTGTTTATGGATATTAGAGAAGTAGTGAAACGTTATGTTAGTCCCTTACAAAAAGTTGCGAAAACAATTAGTGAGATTGACATGTTACAGGCTTTTTCTATTGTAAGTGATACTTATAAATTTACTAGGCCTGAAATTAGTAAAGAGAGGAGTTTAAAACTTATTGAGTGTAGGCATCCTGTTGTGGAACAAGTGATGAAAGAAAAGTATATTCCAAATGATATTGTAATGGATAAGACTACTAATATTTTATTAATTACAGGGCCTAATATGGCTGGTAAATCTACTTATATGAGACAATGTGCTATTACGATTATTATGGCTCAAATGGGATGCTTTGTTCCTTGTCGTAGTGCTTCTATTCCTATTTTTGATAAAATATTTACAAGAATTGGGGCAAGTGATGACTTAGTAAGTGGAGAGTCTACTTTTATGGTAGAAATGAAAGAAGCTAATACTGCTATTAGTGAAGCCACTGAAAATAGTTTAATTTTATTTGATGAGTTAGGAAGAGGTACAGCTACTTATGATGGAATGAGTTTAGCTCAGGCTATTTTAGAATATATTCATGATAAAATTAAAGCAAAAACAATGTTTTCTACTCATTATCATGAACTAACATTTTTAGAAAAAGATTTGAAGCAATTAAAGAATGTACATGTATCTGCTTTAGAAGAAAAAGGAAAAGTTACATTTTTACATAAAGTAAAGCCAGGAGCAGTTGATAAGAGTTATGGTATTCATGTAGCAAGTCTTGCTCATTTACCAGATAGTTTAATTCATAGAGCAAATGATATTTTAAATGTATATGAAAAGAAAAGTAATAAAAAAGAAGTATTTACTCAGACAAGTTTATTTGAGTTAGAGGAAGAAGACATTACTCCTCAAGTAAATCCAATAGAAGAGAAAATACAAGGTATTAATCCATTAGAAATGACTCCTATGGAAGCTTTAAATTTCTTATATGATTTGAAGAAAGATTTAAAAGATAAAAAATAATTTGTTCTAGTATAAAAAATACAATTATTATGATAAAATAAGGTAGGTGATATTTATGAAGAATAGAAGTGAAGCTAGAGAAGTTATCATGAAAGTAATCTATCAGATTAGTATTATTCGGGATACAAAGTTCGATTATGATGTATCTGATTTAATTCATGAACAAATAGAAGTAGAAAATGAATTTATTAATGATTGTGTTCATGGAATATTAGAACATGAAGAGGAGATTACTTCTTTAGCTAATAAATATTTAAAAGATTGGACATTGGATCGCTTGAGTAAAGTAGACCAAGCAATCATTAAATTAGCAATTTATGAATTAATGTATACTGATACTCCTTCTGTAGTTGCTATTAATGAAGCTTTAGAGTTGTCTCATAAATATAGTGAAGAAGATGTTACTAAAATGATAAATGGTATTTTAGATAAGATTTATCATGAAGAAGAGAAGTAGGAGTTTATCATGAATGATAAGTATATTACTGTTACGCAGTTAACGAGATATATTAAATATAAGATTGATAATGATGGGAATTTAAATGAAGTATTTTTAAAAGGGGAAATATCTAATTTTAAAGCTCATAGTAGAGGGCACTTCTATTTTACTTTAAAAGATGAAAATAGTCGTATTAATGCCATTATGTTTGCTTCTAATACAAGAGGAATTAAATTTACTCCTCAAGATGGTATGAAAGTAATGGTTACTGGTAGAATATCTGTTTTTGAAGCAACTGGACAATATCAGATTTATGTGAATGAAATGATAGAAGATGGTATTGGTAATTTATATATTGCTTATGAACAATTAAAAAAGAAATTAGAAGAAGAAGGATTATTTGATCCTAGTAAGAAGAAAAAAATACCAAAAATTCCAAAGAAAATTGGTGTTGTTACGGCACCTACAGGTGCTGCTATTAAAGATATTATTTCTACGATTAAAAGACGTTGGCCTCTTACAGAAATTTATTTGTTTCCGGCTTTAGTTCAAGGAGAAGATGCCAAAGAAGATATTGCAAGGCAAATAAAAAGAGCAGAAGACTATGATTTAGATACTTTAATTGTTGGACGTGGTGGAGGAAGTATCGAAGACTTATGGGCTTTTAATGAAGAGATTGTTGCTAGAGCAATTTATGATTGCAGTATTCCTGTTATTAGTGCTGTAGGACATGAGGTAGACTTTACAATAGCTGATTTTGTTGCTGATCTTCGAGCACCAACACCTACAGGAGCAGCTGAGATGGCAGTTCCACAGATGAGTGATGTGTATCAATATTTAGGTCAACTAAATATAAGACTTAATAAAGTAATGATTAATAAAGTTAGTCAGTATCAAGAACGTTTAAATAGTATTATGAGTCGAAATATTATGAAAAATCCAATGGTTATTTATCAAACAAAAGAAATGATATTTGATAACTTACTAGAAAGATTAAAACATAGTACTATTGATTTAATTCATTTAAAAAGTAAAAAGTTAGTGGAATTAAAGAGCTCTTATATTTTAAAAAGTCCCTTTAAATTATTGGATAATAAAGCAAATAAGTATCTGCAACTAGTTGGTAAGTTAGAGACATTAAGTCCATTATTAACATTAAAAAGAGGATATACAATGGCAAAAGTAGATGGAAAAGTTATAAATAGTATGAAAAAGATAAAGAGAGGAGACTCCATTACCATATCGTTTTATGATGGAGATGTTGATGCTAAAGTAGTATGAGTAAAATAATAAAGTTTAATAATAAATATTTAAAAAATGATTTTCTTTTAATCATATTTTTGATATTAAATATACTTATTTTGATTCAAAATAGTTTCTTTTCCCGACTTCATGATAAAGTATATATGTCTATGCCTGAAAAAAGTATTCCATGTGAGAGACATGGTATTCAAGGGTATTGTATGACATCCTCTTATACAGATGAAGAGAAGAAATTATATGATAATAATATTGATATATTTTTATTTATTTCAAAAGGATTATTAATTTGTGAAGTGTTTTTTTGTATTTATTCTTGTATCCAAAAAAGAACTATTAAACTATGTTTTTTAGAAATTGTGTTGATTTTGCTAAGTATATTTATCTTTATGAATATTGGTTTATATAATAGTATAATTCCAAATTGATAATTTTTTTGTAAATATAATATGAAAGGAATGATAATATGGCAGAGAAAAAAGAAAAAGAATTAAGTTTTGAAGAAAGCTTAGAGCAATTAGAAGAAATTGTAAAAAAGTTAGAAGTTGGAGATGTTCCTTTAGATGATGCGATTGATGAGTTTAATAAAGCTATGAAATTAGCAAAAACTTGTGATGAAAAATTAAAAAGTGCAGAAGAAGCTATTACTAAGCTTGTAAAAGAGAATGGAGAAGAAGTAGATTTCCAAATAGAAGAGTCTTAAAACGAGTATCATTGTGATACTCGTTTTTAAATCATTGTATATTTTAATAATAAATTACAGGCTAATTCAAATTCTTGATCATTTTCTAAAGGAAGAATTAAATCTTTATCTTCTTTATCTGTTTTTCTAATTAAAGTGTCTTCTTCATCATTTATATTTGATAAATATAGGTATGAGATATCTTCATGTTTTACTTCTTTGATTATAACATAATCTGTTCCATCAATTGTGACTACTTCTAAGTCTTTCATAGTGTTTTTCCTCCTACGATTTCTGTTTCTGGATGTTCTTCTGACATTCTTCTTAATTCTTCTTCTTTTTGATCAATTTCATGATTGATTAATAATCTTTGTTCCATGTCTTTCGTAAAGTCATCTGTATTTTCATAGCCACGACTTTCTAGATATGCTTGGAAACTTCCAAAGTCTGTGTGCTCTAAAACTAAACTTGATTGATATTCTCCAATATTTGAATATAGTAGATAAACTGCTTCATCAAAATCTTCAGCACTTTCTAGTTTTTCTGCTATATCTTGATAGTCATAGAAAAAATATTTTCCATTATCTGTACGATGTTTTTCTGGACCAATCACATCATTATAAAATTCTATTTTTGCTTCATCTCTAACTATAATATCTTTTATATGGGATATTACGATATTTCCGCCTCCAATTAATAATGCTGTTGATACTGCAGTTACTCCAGCAATTGCTTTTAATCTTAATAAAAAGTCTTTTTTACTCATTCGAATTTGATTTCTTTTCCTTCTATATGGTTTTCCTGATGTTGATTTTTTTCGTGCTCTTTCATAATTTCTTCTGGCTCTTTCTTCGTCTGCATCAAATTCATAATGATGTCCAAAATCATTTGGATTTCTTCTGTAACTTGTCATATTTCCACCTCTATTATAACTATACTGAACTTTTCTTAGAATGTCAAAATAATTCCAAGAAAGAGTTCTATTTTTTTGCATATTTTGTCTAATTTTGGCAATTCTATGAATGAGGTGAGTCATGTGAAGAAGCAAAAATTGATTTTATTTTTGTTATTGTTTCTATTTCCTATCAATATTTTTGCTTATTCCAATCAAATAGCAATCGGAGGAGAAACAATTGGTATTGAAGTTCATTCAGATGGAGTATATGTTGTTGGGTTTTATTCTGTTCATGGAGAAGAAATTGCTTCTAAAGCAGGTTTCTTAGTAGGAGATATTATTCAAGAAATTGATCATAAAAAAATAAAAAATGTTTCTTCTTTTCATCAAATTATTGATGAGAATCGTGAATATATTTTTACGGTATTAAGAGGAAAACAAAGAAAAGATATTCCAATTATGATTGAAAAAGAAAATCATATGTATCAGACTGGTTTATATGTAAAAGATCAAATTAATGGTATTGGGACACTTTCTTATATTGATCCAGAAACAAAGATATATGGTTCTTTAGGACATGAGATATTAGAATCTTCTTCCTTATCTAAATTTATGTTAAAAGATGGAGCAATTTATAAAGCAGAAGTATCTTCTATCAAAAAAAGTGTTGATGGGGTAACTGGAGAGAAAAATGCTATAATTGATAAAAATGCAGAGATTGGGGATATTACTCAAAATGAAATAGATGGAATTTTTGGAAAATATTCTAGTGATTTTTCTGAAAAAGAAATTTTAGAAGTAGGTAAAAAAGAAGAAATCAAAAAAGGAGAAGCCTATATACGTACAGTATTAAAAGAGAATCAAGTAGAAGAATTTCAAATCAATGTATTAGCAATTGATGAAAATGATCCTACTAAAAATATATTATTTGAAATAACAGATTCTAAATTATTACAAAATAGTGGAGGAATTGTCCAAGGAATGAGTGGTTCTCCTATTATACAAAATGATAAAATTATAGGAGTTGTTAATTATGTTATTGTAGATGAAGCAAAAAAAGGATATGGAATCTTTATTGAAACCATGTTAGAAGAAGGAGATCGATTAATCTCATAGTTCCTACTTGAAAAAATAAGTTTAATAATGATACAATATAGATAAGAATAGGAAGTGTTTTTATGTATATTGATTTAATCGTATTATTAATACTATTGATTATAGTAGTAATGTTTTTTAAAAGATTTTCTTCATTTGTATTTTTTATCGCAATCGTTGATATCTTTTTAAGAATACTTGCTTTTATCAAACATAATATACCAGCAAGAGATGTCGCAGCATTAATTGGAAAATATTTACCAGAAAGTGTATTTGATATTATCAATAAATATACAAGTAATATGGGAATTGTGAATGATATTTTAAAATGGTGTTTTGTAGGAATTATGTGTATTTTCTTATTCTACATTACAAAAATTTTTTTAAAAAAGAAAAAGATATAACAAGAAACGACAATATAGTCGTTTTTTTCTTGATATTCTTTTTATGGTGATTCGATGAAAGTTTATTATGAAACAATATTATTACTAAATTTTTTACTTGATTTTATGATTCTTTATGGTACTAAAAGAATATTGAAGAAAAAACAATCTAATCATAGATTACTCATTGGAAGTATGATTGGATCTATGACTACTATTTTTTTATTTATAAAAGTAAATTCTTTTTCCTTATTCTTCCTAAAAATAGTAATTAGTTCTCTTATGATTTTAGTAAGTTTTGGAAGAGGTGATTTTTTTCATACTATTTTTTATTTTTATATGATTAGTATTATTGTAGGAGGAAGTGTTTATCTATTTGATTTAAGAGAATTTCATTCTTTTTATTATCTTGCTTTATTAGGATTAAGTTCTAGTACTATTTTGATTTTTGTATATGAATTCTTACAATATAAAGAAAAGTATTTAAATAAATATCTTGTTACTATTGTTTATCGAAATAAAAAATATCAATTAGAAGGATTTATTGATACAGGGAATAGACTTGTTTCTCCTATTAAGAAAGAATCTATTATATTAGTTAATCTTTCTTTAGAAATGACACAAGTGATTTATGTTCCTTATAAAGCATTAAATACAACTGGAGTGATTCCTTGTATTCGACCAGATAAAATACTAATTAATGAACAAGAATTTCATCATTGTTTAATTGGTATTTCGAAAGATAAGTTTTCTATCAATGGAATGGAATGTATTTTACCAAATCAATTTAAGGAGGCATTATGTTAAAGATTATTCGCTTTTTAAAAAGAATATTTTATAAAGTAGGAAGTGTATTTTATGTAGGAGCTACTGATGTATTACCAGAACCATTAACTAGGGAAGAAGAAGAGTATTTTGTTAAATTAAAAGAAGAAGGTTCCCAAGAAGCAAAAGATAAGTTAATTGAACATAATTTACGATTAGTTGTATTTCTTGCGAAGAAATATGAAAATACAGGAGTTGATTTAGAAGATTTAGTTAGTATTGGGAGTATTGGTTTAATTAAGGGGATTAATACATTCTCTAGTGATAAGAATATTAAGCTTGCGACATATGCATCTAGATGTATAGATAATGAGATATTAATGTATTTAAGAAAGAATAAAAAGTTAAAGGCAGAAGTTAGTATTGATCAATCTTTATCTTTTGATGGAGATGGAAATGAACTTCATTTAGAAGATATTATTGGTACTGATAAAGATGATGTTTCTAAAACAATTGAAGATCAAGATGATAAGACACTTATGATACAAGAAATATTATCTTTAAAACCAAGAGATAGAGAAATTATGATTATGAGGTATGGACTATTAGGACAAGATGAATATACTCAGAAGGAAGTTGCGGAGAAATTAGGGATTTCTCAAAGTTATATTTCTAGAATAGAAAAGAAGGTGATAAAAAAATTAAAAGTATTGATAAATACTTAGAATTTGCTATAATGAATATGGTAGGATATGAAGTATGAAAAAAAGAAGAAGAAGAAGAAAAGTTGTTTTTTATAAAAATAAAAGATTCCTAATATTTTCTTTATTAGGACTTTTTCTGTTTCTTGGAATGGGATATTCTGTATTAAATACAGATTTAAGTATTGTTGGAGATGTTACAGTAAAAGAATATGTAGCTCCAACTCTATATAATGTATTAAAGCAAGCAGCTAAAGAGAGAACATATGCAAGAGAATATACAGGAAGTCATCAAGATAGTATGGATCCAACAAAGTCTACAGAAAAGATTTATCATTGGTATGGAATCAGTAGCGATGAGGGAACAGCAATTCTTGATAAAAACAATGTCATATTCGCCAATCACTGTTGGCAAATGATAAGAACAACCGATACTGGTGGGGTAAAGATGATTTATAATGGTGAAGCAGTAGATAATCAGTGTTTATCTACACGTGGAACACATGTGGGATATTTATATAGTACTTCCACGTCGTTAGACTCAAGTTATTGGTATGGAACTGATTATACTTATGACTCTACAGCAAAAACATTTAAAGTAAGTGGCACAACAGAACAAACTATGTGGAATGCTACAACAGGACCTGGATTGGTTGGAAAATATACTTGTAAATTAACAAGTGAAGATGGAACCTGTGCAACCTTATATTTAGTAGAATCATATTACAATACGACGAGCGCTTATGTAATATCATTAAACTCAAATTCCAATTATTCCCAATTTGGAACACTACAATTTAATGCAAGTTCTAATTCACCAACTTATGTTGGATACATGTACGGAGATGTTTATGCATACAGTACAACAATTGGAACAACAAGTCAAAGTTTTACAACAACACAAACTATGTTACAATCAACATCT
>CAMOGG010000024.1 GCA_946614095.1 uncultured Caryophanales bacterium
GTTCTACTTCAATATCAAGCGTAACTTCTGCAGTAAAAAACTTAAAAAGTTAAAACACAAATTTGTGTTTTTTTTTTATTTTGAAAAAAACACATCATTTTGATGTGTTTTATTTTGATAATAAGACCAAGGAAGAACCATTTCGTATATTAGTATTTGCGAGTAAAATATTAGGCTGATATTTTTCTTTTGTTACAACATTATATAAAGCATTACAATTAGATAGTATATATTCTCCATCTGTTAGTTCACTAATTGCTTTATTCAACAAATTAATAATATTTCCAATCTTTTTATTAATTGGCAAATAAACATCATAATTTTTATCAATTTCAGGAATTGATAAAGATACTAATACTTTATTTTTCAATTTATCACTCCTCTGGATGAGATCCTAGTCCCTTTAATACAGCATATTCATTACCGTTGGTTGCATATAGAATGCCACCAAATTCTTCATTAGAATCACTCTTTGATAGATTAGGGCAAACAATTGCATTTTGATTTTCAATATCAGCTCCAACCCAAATACCCTTTTTAGAATCTACTTGTTTCTTATACCAAACTTCTTTCATAGTTTTTCTAAAAATAGAAAAGTTATCAATAATAATGAAACTGGACTTAGTATATTGTTCAACATTATCAAAAATTTGAAATAATGATTCTATTCCTTCATCAAGTACTTTATCATAGATTCTTCCAATACCAATCACAACATAAATCATTTGTTTTGTTTCAGTTTTTTCATTCTCTATAATGCGATGAATTGCATCTGTAAATTCTCCATTAGAGTAATCCTCAAATTCTTCAGAATTTTCAATAACATCTGCAAAATCAATAATTTTTAACTTGGTATCTTGTAAAATGTTTAATACTTTTAAAAACTCGTCTAAGAAATCCCTCTCTGTAATAATATAATTTCCAATTACTTGAGTAATCTTATTTTGGATGAAGTCATAAGAGAATGCTTTTGCATTATGAATATTAATTCCCAATGGCACAGATGATAAATTAGTAATATATGGAGCTAATGTATCAGATGTAACAGTAGATGGAATAATTGGTATTGGAGGTGCTTTTTCTTGGGAACTAGATAACTTATCAGCAGTTTGTTTAATAATATCATTAATTTGATCTTTTAAATAAATATAAGCTCCCTGAAATTCGAATGTTTCTTCCCCAACAATAGATAATCCTCTTGAAAACTCTTTTTTTGGAATTAATCCATCTCTCGCATTTAATAAATACTTATAATCAAAAGCATCCGATAATTGTAGAGTAATTTTGTTATTAAAGTTTTGTTGCATAGCAGTTAGCATTCCATTCGTTGTAACCATTGTTGTAATGAAGATAATTCCATATTTAGAACATTCTCTCAAAAGATGTCCTACAATATCAACATAGTCTCCATAGGATTCCGCAAACGCTTCCCATCCATTTAATACAACAATCATAGTAGGTATTTTTTTGCCACTATTATGGATATAATCAGAATAGGAACCACCAAACTCAGAAAACAATTCTTTTCTTCTTGTCTGTTCTCTCTCAATCATCAATAAAACACCCTTAATTTTATCACGATCATCAATTAACGCAACATCCCCAACTTGAGGCATGTCTTTAAATATTTTTAATACTTCAGCTCCAAAATCTAAAATATAAATATTAACTTCTTGAGATGGATGATACAAACAAATAGAATATAAAATAGTAGTTACTAAATTTTCTTTTCCTGAACCAGCTAATCCATAGATTAATAAATTTCCATTTCCTGTAAAATCTACATCAAATTCTCCTTGAAATTGTCTTTCAGGATCATCATATTCTCCAACAATTGGTCGAATATAATATGGTTCACTCTGATAATGATACTTTTTAATTAGATTTGAAATATATATTTCAGCTGGAATACTAGGTAACCACATAGACTGAAATTCAATTTTTTCACGAATAGCTATATTATATAGTGTTTTTACAATATTAGTTAATTGTTCTCCATGATTCTCAGAATTTTCGATTCGAGAATCATTAATACTCTTTACAACACTTCCAACACTATCAATAATATCAATAGAGTCATCTATATTCTTAACAATATGATCAGTCGGATTATACTTAGCACCAGCCCAACCAGATTGACCTAATTCAAATAACTCGTTAAATCCAACCTGTAGATAGAAACGTCCTGTTTCTTTTATTTCAGCAGCTTCCGGACGACGAAGTAATTCTCTAGAGTCCTCAGCCGTTGCTACTTTTAAACATACTTTAAAACGAGAGTTTGACCATATTTGATCATCAACAACACCAGCAGGTTTTTGTGTAGCAAGAATTAAATGAACACCTAGAGAACGACCAATACGAGCAGTAGAAACCAAGGCATCCATAAAGTCAGGTTGTTGTGATTTTAACTCTGCAAACTCATCAGAAATAATGAATAGGTGAGACATTGGTTCTTTTACTTTACCTTCTCGATAAAACTTTTGATACTTATAAATATCAACAGTACTCTCATTTAAAGAATCTCTTGCTTCATTAAACATTCTCTGTCTACGTTTTAATTCCGAATTAATAGAAACCAAAGTACGATTCATTTCACTGATATCTAAATTTGTAATAGTACCAACAAGGTGAGGTAATTTAATACCAGTCTCTTTATTCTCAAAAGCACCAGCTAGTCCTCCACCTTTATAATCAATTAAAACAAATTGTGCTTCATAAGGATGATAGTTAATAGCCATAGAAAGAATAAACGTTATAATAAATTCAGATTTACCTGAACCAGTAGAACCAGCTACTAAACCATGAGGTCCATGAAATTTTTCATGTAAATCCAATTCAAATATTTTACCATCTTCATGAACACCAATAGGAGTAGAAAGACTAAGAGTAGGATCATTCTTTACCCAACGGTTTAAAATATTTAATTGTTCAATTTTTCCAACTTTATACATTTCTAAGAAAGATAAACTTTTTGGTAATTTTCCAGCTGTAGACTCTGCTGAAAGTGGAATATTACCAATAATATTAGCATAAGGAGTAATACTTTCTGAAAATAAATCAGGATGAAATACATTATGTTCTTGATTTTCATTCAAACTTTTATTAACAATACCTGCTAATGAAGAATTAACTTCAACAATATTTTCACATTTACTTGGAACATTTTGCATGGTAGGTTCAATGGTCATTAAAGAAAAACCAATATTAATAGAATGATTTAATAATTTTTGAATAATACCATATCTTTTAGCAGAAACATAATTATCAGTAATAATTAAATAATATGGTTCAAAAAACTTATAAGCAACTTTTTCATCATTTACATTAATTGTTTGAGAATCATCATCACTATCGTCTTTGTTCTTATTATTAACTTTATCTAATCGATTTTGATATTCTCTCTCTAAATAAGATGATACCTGTTTTGCTTCATCCTCGGTCTCTGCATAAAAACGAAATTTTCTAGTTTCGTTAGCACAATGAGGAAGATATTTTAAAAATGACCATTGTTCGTGATTATTTTCTGTTGTAAAAATGGCAATTTTTAAATCATTTCCACTATAATAACTAATTAATTGTAAAAGCAAAAAGTTCAAAAAGGCAGTACGATTTGCATAATCTCTAGAAATCACAAGAGGCAATATATCATTTTCAACTAAGGAAATTGTGATTGGTACATTGGATAGAATTAATTTCTGTTCAGATAATGTTTCTGCCTCTTGATTTAAAACATCCTTATCTACATCATAAGCTAATTTAGAGAAAACTAAATGCATGGCTGCATTCTTATTGCCAATTCCTAAACGAATCGTTAAAAAATCATTATCAGTGATTTCACGACTCCAAATCTTATTAGACTTTTGTTGAATAATATTTTTTAGTTTTTCACTATCAAAATAAGTATCTGTTAAGATTTTTTGTTCTTTATCAATTTCTTTTTTTATCTCTTCCTGCAAAGAAGCCAAATATTCACGATAAACTTTTTTTCTAATTTTTTCTTTTTCCTTTGCTTGCTTTTTATTATATCTTTCTACTAATAATGGTAATAGAATAGAACCAATTACCATAGTCAAACATAATACAATTTCTGTAGATGCATCCATTAAAGTGGATTCACCAGATGTTACTTTAGAGACGGCCAAGACACCAGTAAATAGGGAAGAAACACCCATGATAGCTGTAGTTCCAACACTAAGAATAATAGGCATATGTTCTTCTTCAGCCATTTGAGGTGGCCTTTCAATATCCAGATTTTTCTCAACAATATCTTCTTTCATTCTAGGGGTATGGAAGAAAACTTGATTATCATTATATAAAACAATTGATCTTTCTGTATCCTTAACAGGAGTAAAAGTGTTTTCAATTGGTTTTCCACCTGGATTAACATGACCAGGAAGTGTAGCTTTTACAAGATTATTAGGATTATTTAAGATAACAAAAGTATCCATCCAAATGATTTTTAATCCATTCGTAAAAATGATATCTCCCATATTAAGAAGAACTCTACGAACTCTACGACTATTATGATAAACTCTTGTAGCATCTAATCCATTATCTTCTAAAATCCAAACACTGTTCTGTTTATAAATCCGAAGTTGAGGAGAAGCCATCATGGATTGGTTATAAGAAATATCACAGTTAGTTCCCTTACCAACATATAATTCTAATTTATTTCCAGGGATATCATACTCATAATAGTTTTGGTGTGCATCAAAACAATATAACGTTACAAAATCAGTTAAATCACTAAATTGAATTGTATAAATAGCATCATTTTTTAAAAAATCTTTCTCGATTCCTTTTCCATTACTCTGAAAATGAATTTCTGGACTACTTTGAATAACCCATTGATTATTCTCCGCAATAAAAGTAATTGTTTCTTCTTCACCAGAATAATGAACATAATTAATGATAAAAGCATCTTCAATCTTATTTGGTAAAGAATAGGTATACACTTTATAATCATCTACTAAATATAGTTTCATAACACACACCTCTAGCTTACTCTCATTCTATTCTCATTCTATTATAGCATGAGATTGATTATTAAACTAGAATAAAAGCATAATTTTTAAAAAAATTGCAAAATAAAATTTTTTTTAGATAATGACAATTTGAAAAAGATTTGTTATACTAAATAATAATAAGAGGTGGTTAGATGCTAGGTAAAATTCAAGAAATTATTAATAACTCTGTACTAGTAAGATTAGCAATAGATATTAACAATCAACCAAATTTAGTAAATTTACACATAATTTTTGAAGATGAAGACCATAAAGTAGTTGGGGAAATTGTAAATGTTAATCAAGAAATACTAAAAGCTAATATTGTCGGAGAAATTAAGGATGGTATCTTCTCTCCTGGAAGTAGTAGCAAACCATCTTTTAAGTCAAGAGTACGTCTTGTAAATGCGGAAGAACTAGAACTGTTACTAGGAAAACAAGCAATTCAAGAAGGACAAGCTAATTTTGGATCAAGCAATATCTATAAAGGATATAAAATCAATGTATCAATTAATGACTTTTTTAGTAATCACTTTGCCATTTTAGGAAACTCCGGTTCTGGAAAAAGCTGTACAACTGCATCTATTATTCAAAAGCTTTTTACTAGCATGAAAACTCCTCCTATAAATGCTAATATGTTTTTCTTTGATGCATATGGAGAATATACTAATGCTTTTGGAAATTTACATAATTATAATCAGGCACTAGATTATAAAGTTTATACCACGAATCCATTAGATCAACAATTAGAATTATTAAAAATCCCTGTTTGGCTATTAGATGTGGATGATTTTGCCTTATTACTAGATGCAAATCATCCTAGTCAATTACCAATTATAGAAAAAATGTTAAAACTAGTAACAATACTAACAGGAACGACTGAAATGGTTGTACGAAGAAAAAATGATATTATTGCTCGTGCTATTCAAGATATCATGTTATCAGGGGCAGCTTCTACTAAAATAAGAGACCAAGTAGTCGCCATTCTTACAAAATTTAATACACCAGAATTAAGTTTAAATAGTCAAATTGTTCAGCCTGGATATACAAGAACTCTAAAACAATGCTTATATATTGATAAAACTGGTAAGATGCAAGAAATGGAATTAGTTGTAGAATTTATTAGAAGTTACATTATTGAAGATGAAGAAGAATTACCAGAAGAAGAAAAATCAAAGTATTATACGTTGTCTGATTTGGAGAATGCCATGGATTTTGCCTTAATCAGTGAAGGTATGTTAAAAAGTGACCGAATATTTGATATTGCAAATGTGCTTAGTGTAAGACTTCATACGCTTGCTACAGGAGAAAATGCGATATATTTTGCTTGTCCAAAATATATGACTCAAGAAGAATATATTAATCAATTAGTAACCAATCCAAAAACAGGTGGAAAATGTCAAATAGTAAACTTTAATATTAATTATATTGATGACAGATTAGCAAAATGCTTTACAAAAATAATTTCTAGAATGTTATTTAAAAAAGCAAGTACCATAAACCCTAGAGGGTCAAAAGCGTTTCATATAATTATAGAAGAGGCACATCGATATGTACAACATGATAAAGATGTAGAGATACTAGGATATAATATTTTTGAAAGAATTACCAAAGAAGGAAGAAAATATGGAGTATTCCTAACACTAATTACTCAAAGACCATCTGAATTATCCGATACCTGTATCTCTCAATGTGCTAATTTTGTAATACTAAGAACATTACATCCAACAGACTTACATTATATTGAACAAATGGTTCCTAATATTTCAGAAGAAGTTGTTCTACAACTAAAAAATCTAAAACCAGGAAATTGTATTGCTTTTGGAACTGCATTTAAAGTACCAATTACAATGTATATCGATTTACCAAACCCAAGGCCATTATCAAACAATGTTGACCTTGAAAATGTTTGGTTTACATCTAGTACAGCAAATACAAATAATGTAAATCAAAATTTGCCATTAAACACTCCAAATCAGCAAAATATTACTCCGACATATCAAACACCACCAACTACTCAAAATCAACAAGTATTAGGAAATAGTCAAACGAATAGTCTAATTCAATCAAACACAGTAAGTACAAATGATATATCATCAGGAAATACTCAGCCGACAGCTACTACTCAAGTAATGCCACAAGGTACTTATATCAATATGCCAGTATAAGACAACTATTTGACACTAAATAATCAAAAATAAAAAAAATCCAAAAAAAGGGTTGACACCACAAAATAATTATAATAAAATGAATTTATCAATAGTAGAGAAGTTGATTGCTAAATTTATCTAGCAATGATCTAATCACGAAAAGATTTAATGTTTAATAGAAGTATCTATTAAAATAAGGCTCAAACACTTTAATAATTTACGCAATTATTAAAGATAAGGACTTAACACTGATAAGATTACGTATCTTATTAAGGTAATAACGAAAAGTTTAAAGTTTGTAGAAGATATTCTATAAAATAATGGTCTAAAGTTTGGTAGATTAGGTATCTTTTCAAAATAAGGATTAAATGTATTTAAAAATTACGTATTTTTAAATAATAAAGCTTCAACACTACAATATTGAAAAAAATAATGTAGATAATGGCCCAATACAAAAGGAAAAATCCTTTTGGTAATAACAGATAATGTTTAATGTTTATAAGAATTAACGTTCTATAAAATAAAGGCCAAAAGTTTGGTAGATTACGCATCTATTTCAAAATAAGAAGCCAATATTTCATTGATTACGCATCAATTGAAAGTAAGATCTAATAGTTTTATAATTTACGCAATTATAAAGGTAAGAACTAAATACTTAATAAGATTACGTATCTTATTAAGGTAATAACAATAGTTAAATGTTTATAGAAAAAAATCTATAAAATAATAGTTCAAAGTTTGTAAGATTAGGCATCTATTTCAAAATAAGAGTTAAACGTTTAGGAAATTACGGATTTACTAAAATAAAAATCTTGTGACAACGAAAATTACTATTGAAAATAATACAATATTGTAAAAAAAGAGAAGGATACTCAAAAAAGAAAATTATTTGATATAGCTAGTTAGATAAAAT
The DNA here is from genome assembly GCA_946614095.1 of uncultured Caryophanales bacterium. Lineage (GTDB taxonomy): Bacteria > Bacillota_I > Bacilli_A > RF39 > UBA660 > UBA3789. The sequence continues at coordinate 8,067 of CAMOGG010000024.1, forward strand.
TCTTTTTAAAACCAAGGTTGAGAAAATCATGAGTCTCAATCTAAAAAAATAATATTTTTTTGGAACATAGATTTACGTAATCTATGTTTTTTTTGACGAGAATTCATTTTGTTTGAAATATTTCTCAGTAAAATAGAATAAATTTTATAAAAAATGAAATTTAATATATGATAAAAATTCACAATAAAAATGTGATTAAAAAAATATATATCCTTTTCTGGATTATGGTGTATAATTAAGTTATTCTTAATTGAATTTTCTATTTAAATTAAGATTTTGTTTAATTGAAGTAAGTGCTTTTTGGATTAGATTGCTTACTTCATTTTTTGTTGTTTTTAAACTTATAATTAATAATTTCTCTAATGGATTAACTGTATTTTTTAACTCTCTTCTCATTTTTCTAGTTATTCTCATTTACTACAACCACCTTTATTATAATCATTATGATAAATATGATTGCGAAAAAATTTATTCTATTTTACTGAATATTTCTTTGTGTTTTTGAAATTTTATGATAAAATATATTATAGTAAAGATTAGATAACAAAATGGAGGATAGATTATGAAAGATAAATTAAAAGGCTTTTTTGGAGGAGAAGAATCAACAGACGTATCTGGAGACGATAATTATTACACAACTTCAAGAGAAGAATTTCATGAACAAAATGGGATTGCTGGATCTAAAATGATGCTATTAGAACCACGTGCATATTCAGAAAGTCAACAAATAGCAGATTATCTAAAAAATAGAAGTGCTGTAGTAGTAAATTTAAAAAGAGTAACACCAGACCAAGCAAAAAGAATTGTAGATTTTCTATATGGAACTATATATGCTATTGGAGGAGACTTACAAAAGTTAGGTGGAGGAATCTTCCTATGCACTCCAAATAATGTCAATGTAGAAGGTGCTATTAGTGAAGATAATACAACTTCAACCAACAAGACATCTCGAAATAAAAAAGAAAAAGACACCGAGAATGAAGAAGAAGATTTCTTTTAGAAAAGAGAATCGTTTTTGGGGGATTCTATGGGAAAGTTTAGGTTGGAAGAAAATGGGTATAAACGTGAAGAAGTAAATCAATTTGTAAGTGATGTTGTAAAACAAACAGAAGAATTAATAGAAACAATAAAACAGCAACAAAATGAAATAGAAGACTTAAAAGAGCAATTGAATAATTATAAAAAACTAGAAGATACTGTAAAAAATGCCATTATTAAAGCAGAAGAATCAAGTGAAATGATAATAAAAAAATCATATGAAGAAAAAGATAAAATTATACAAGAAGCCAAACAAAATGCTTCTGTAATTGTAAATGAAGCATTAGGAAAAGCTGAAAAAATAGAATGGAAAGCAGAAATACAGAAAAAAAATATAAAAATCTTAGAAAAAAGATTGAAAGTAATTTTAGAAGAACAAAATTCAATTGTGAAAGAGTTAGAAAATATAGAGTTAGAATAAGTAGAATGAGTCTACTTTTTCTTTTATAATGAAAAAAACTATGTTACAATGAAACTACAAAATTAAAAAAAGGTAGATGAAATATGAATTATGAAATACTATTATCTGTTTTACAAGGAAAATCATCAGAATTTGAAAGTTTAAAAAGTACTGCTAGAAATTTTACAGAAGAATGTAAAAGTAGTTTGAATAACCTCAGTGGAACAGAAATAAACAGTATATATAATAATTTAATTAGCTCCACAGATAGATTAAATAATGGTTATGACAAATGTAATACATGGTTATCCGATTATTTAAATGGTTTGAATACACTAGAGTCTTCTTTAGCCAATTTCAATAGTAAGAATATAGATGCTCCAATAGAGTTCAATGGTGAATTTATTGACATGTTTGGGAAAAAAGTAATTCCAACCCTAAAAGAAGGTGGAGATAAAGAGTCAAATATAGATTTAGGAAAACTAGGAAATAGTGGTCTAAGCTCTAGTGAATTAGAAAAAATATTATCTTCTGCTGAAAGTCAAAAAGGAACCCCATATTGGAGTATGAATTATGGACCAGATGGAGAAGGATTTGGTTGTGCCATGTTTGTAAGCTATTGCTATAACCAAGCATTATTTGATGGAGTAAGTGGACAGGAAATGGATACACCTGGATTCTATGGAAGTACATATGAATATTGGGGAAATGTAACAAATGATGGGTATGACCCACATAATAAAGGTTTTGTTGAAGTATCTGCCGATGAAGCACAGCCAGGAGATGTAGTCGCATATACAGAAGGAAGTGATCCATATTCTAGTTTTTCTTCATGTACACATGTAGCATTATATGTTGGGGATGGAATGATTATTGGATCAACAGGAGTAGGAAACAGTGGGCCAGGAGTAGTAGAAGGAACAGTAGATAGTCAAGCATACGGAAGAGAGCCCCACTATTTAAGATATGTAGGAACAGAATAGGAGTGTAGAGAGATGAATTATGAAATTCAATTATCATCATTAGAATCAAAATCATCGGAATTTGAAAATTTAAAAACATCTGTTGATAGTTTTGTTCGAGATATCAACCAAGTAGTAAGAAGTTTAGAGAAAACAGAGCTAGGCAATTCATATAATAAATTAAATCAATCGATAGAACGATTAAAAAATGGATATGATAAATGTGATGAATGGCTAAATAGTTATATTAGAGATTTGAAAACATTGGAATCGTCTTTAGCAGAATTAAAAGGAAAAACGATAGAAGCTCCAACAGAATTTCAAGGAGAGTTTATTGATATGTTTGGAAAAAAAATAATGTCAAGATTAAAAACAGGAGCAGATCAATATGCCAATCGAGCAGAAGAACTTCGTTTGGCAGCAGGACTTACGGAAAGTGATTCATGGTTTTTTGACGAACAAAATTATGTGGACGCAATGGTAGCAAAAGCAAATAAATACTATGGAACCGATGTAAGTAGTAGTATTACAGGGGCAAGACATTTAAGTAAAGATAATAATTGGTTTGTTATGGTTGATGCAGACTATTGTCGAATTATGTATTTTGAAAATGTAGATGGAGCATGGACCCCAGTAACAGGTCAATCTTGTGAAGTAGGATGTAGAGGAATAGAGGCATCACAGAGAAGCGATATAAAATGGTGGGCAGATAAAGGAGCCGTTCGCTCATGTACCTTTAAAGGTGTGTTCCAAGTAGACCATAAACATGATTTAGATACATATGGAATGCATGGAGGACTATGCTATGTAAAATCTAGTCCAGATGATTGTCAAAGAATTCACGGACTATGTCAATTGAAAGATCCAAGTGAAGTAACCATTCCAACGGACGAAACATGGAATGATAATATTGATTATTTGAATAGTAGCTTTGCAAGTTTAGGATGTGTTTGTGTGCGAGATGCTACAGCAGAATGGGGATGGAATAATATTCCAGTAGGAACAGATATTGTAATATTTGATAGATGGAATCCAACACCCGGATTAGGTGGAGCGAATCAAGCATTATATAATTCAGGAAACCAAGATGGATTTGAAATGTGGACTGGCGATAGTAGTAATATCCCACAACGACCAGAATATTGAAAAAATAATTGTCAAGAAAGCAAATATATGTTATAGTATTTCGTGAAAGCAAGTGCGAAAGACGGAATATTTTGGACTATAAAGAGAGCTTGTGTTAGGTGGAAACAAGTTAGAAAAAAATATTTAGATCACTTTCAAGTTGCGATTTATGGATAAGATAAATACGGTAACGCGTTATAGTATAGAGATAAGTTTTACTTATGAATTAAGGTGGTACCACGAACGATTCGTCCTTAGGCGATATCGTTTTTTTTATGAAAAGAAAAAGGAGTGAGAAACATGAAGTTTAAAAAATTAGATACTAGAAGTGTCGATAAAGTAGAAAGTAAGATGGAAAAAGAATGGAAAAAAATGGACATTTTAAAGAGAAGTATTGAAACAAGAGAAAAAAAAGAAAACTTTGTCTTTTATGATGGACCAATTTATGCTAATGCAAAGCCAGGAATTCACCATGTATTTGCCAAAACTATAAAAGATGCATTTTGTAAATACAAAACCATGAAAGGATATCGAGTACTTCGAAAAATTGGATTAGATACTCATGGTTTGCCAATTGAAGTAAATGTGGAAAAGAAATTAGGATTTAAGAATAAAAGCGATATCGAAACATTTGGTATAGAAAACTTCTGCAAAGAGTGCAATAAAGAAACCGCAACCAATATTGATGAAGTCAGAAAAGTAACAGATATGATGGGACAATTTATTGATCAAGAAAACCCATATGTTACTTGTAGTAATGAATATATTGAATCAGAGTGGTGGATAATCAAAGAAATGGACAAGAAAGGGCTAATTTATCATGGTAATAAAGTATTACCATATTGTCCAAGATGTGGAACAGAATTAAGTTCTAATGAAGTTGCCCAAGGTTATCAAGAAGATTCTGTAAATACAGTAATTGTTCCTTTCAAAAAGAAAGAAGAAGATGTTTATTTCTTAGTTTGGACTACAACTCCATGGACTTTAATGGCAAACGTTGCTTTATGTGTAAATCCTACTTTAGAATATAGTTTAGTTGAGTCACAAGGATACAAGTTTATTCTAGCCAGTAGCCTAATAGAAAAAGTATTAGGAGACAGTGTTAAAGTAATAAAAACATATCAAGGACAAGACTTGGTAGGAGAGAAATATGAACAATTAATGCCATTTGTATATGTAGAAGGAAAAGCATTTGAAGTAACAGCAGATGATTATGTTACAGCAGAAGATGGAACAGGAATTGTTCATATTGCTCCAGCTTATGGAGAAGATGACAATCGAGTATGCAGAGAAAATGAAATTAGTTTTGTCAATCCAGTAGGAAAAGATGGATGCTACACAACTGGTCCATGGGAAGGCAGATTAGTAACAGATAAGGATTTAGAAATCGATATTATTAAATGGTTAAAAGAAAATGACAAACTATTCAAAAAGATAAAATTAACTCACGATTATCCACATTGTTGGAGATGTAAAAGTCCATTAATCTATTATGCAAAACCAGCTTGGTATGTAAAAACAACTGCGTATAAAGATAAGATTATTAAAGCAAATCAAAAAGTACATTGGTATCCAGAATATGTTGGTAGTAAAAGATTTGCTAATTGGTTAGAAAATATGGTAGATTGGGGAATTTCAAGAAATCGTTATTGGGGATGCCCAATGCCAATTTGGGAATGTTCTTGTGGTCATCGTGAAACAATAGGTTCTCTTGATGAATTACAAGAAAAAGTAGTGGAAAAAGTCAATGTCAAAGAAATAGAACTACACAGACCATACGTTGATGACCTACATTTGAAATGTCCGAAATGTAAAAAAGAAATGACTCGTGTAACCGATGTCATGGATGTATGGTTTGACAGTGGAGCTATGCCTTATGCTCAATGGCATTATCCATTTGAAAACAAAGAAATATTTGAAGACCAATTTCCTGCAGATTTCATAGCAGAAGGTGTAGATCAAACAAGAGGATGGTTCTATGTTCTATTAGTAATTTCAACCATCATTTCAGGAGAATCTAGCTTTAAAAACGTTGTTGTTAATGATATGATGCTAGATGCAAATGGCAAAAAAATGTCAAAATCATTGGGTAATATTATTGACCCAGTCACAATTATGAAAAAGTATGGTGCAGATACCATTAGATTTTATATGTGTTATGTCTCTCCAGTATGGACACCATTACGCTTTAGCGAAGAAGGAGTAAAAGAGGTATATTCTAAATATACATCAACTTTGAAAAATACATATTCATTCTTTGAAATGTATGCGAATGCAGATAATATTGATCCAAGAAAATATGATATTCCAGTCGAAAAAAGAGATATTATGGATAGATGGTTATTATCAAAATTAAATAAACTAATCAAAGAAGTTAGTTTAGCATATGGAGAATATGACTTAAATAAAGTAACCAAATTAATTGTTCCATTCTTAAATGATGATTTTTCAAACTGGTACATCAGGGGTAATCGTAGAAGATTCTGGGATTCAGAATTAACAGAAAGTAAAAAAGCCGTTTATTTAACAACTTATGAAGTATTAGTCACTCTATGTAAACTATGTGCTCCAATTACTCCATATGTAACAGAAGAGATTTATAAGAACTTAACAGGAGAAGAATCTGTTCATTTAGCGGAGTTCCCAACAGAAAATTCTGACTTAGTAGAAGAAACAACAGAAGAAAGAATGGACTTAGTAAGAGATATTTGTTCTCTAGGAAGGTTTGCTAGAGAAGAAGTAAATATCAAAGTACGTCAACCAATTCAGAGTTTAATTCTACCAAAAAGTGATGAAATAATTATTGGAGATTTATTATCAATTATTAAAGAAGAGTTAAACGTAAAAGAAATTCAATTTAAACCAGATATGACAGAATACTTAGATTATGTAGTAAAACCTAATTTCAAAGTATTAGGAAAAACACTAGGTCCAAAAATTAAAGAGCTTCAAGAAATTTTAACAAAATTAACATCAAAAGAAATATCAAAAATTACTGATAAAGGTCTAAAAGTAAAACTAGCTGGAGAAGATTTCAAATTAACAGAGGAAAATACAATAGTATCCATGAAACAAAAAGAAGGATATGCTTCTACCAGCAATAATCGTACAATTGTTGTGTTAGAAACAGAATTAACAGAAGAATTAATTTTAGAAGGCTTAGCTAGAGAATTTGTTCGTAAGGTACAATCACTAAGAAAAGAAGCAGATTTTGTTATTACAGACCATATCAATGTATATTATAATGGTACAGAACAAACAGAAAAAATGTTAGAAAAATATAAAAATTATATTATGGGAGAAGTATTAGGAGAAAAACTAATCAAAGATAAATCTTTAACAGAAAAATATTCTTTAAATGATGAAGAAGTATATATTAAAGTAGAAAAAGACGAAGAATAATCGTCTTTTTTGTTGCATAAGATATTTTTAAATATTATAATAAAGATAGAAAAAAATAAATGGTAAAAGATTTAAGGTGAGAAAATGAAAAGTAGAAAGAATAATAAAGGGTTTACAATGGTGGAATTACTGATGACTGTTGTAATATTAGGAATTTTATCAGTTACAGCAATTACAGCCGTATCTAGATTGATTACAAAATCCAAAACAGAGCAAAAAGAGAATCAAGAAAAGACGATGGAAATTGCAGCTAGAAGTTATCTACAATCAAATACAGATATGATGCCAAAAGCAATTGGAGAGTCCAGAACAATAAAAGCAAGAGACTTAAAGAATGCCAATTTTTTAAAAGAAGATTTAAAAGATTCTGCTGGAGAAGATTGTATGGAAAAGTCTTATGTAAAAGTATATAAGACATCCAAAGCAGACTATACTTATACAGCATACTTATATTGTGGAAATGAAGAGGTAGTAGATGATTCTACTGATATTAATCCTACAATTACCATAGAATTTAGAGGAAAAAGAGATGCAAAAGGAAATATTCAAAATGTATCAAGTGCCATTCTTGCTATTAAAATTGAAGGTGGTAAAAAAGGTAGCCAAAATGTTAGTTTAGAAGGATATAGTTTCTCTCTATCTGTAAAAACAAAAGAAGATACAAATTTAAGAGAAGTATATAACTCAGGAACTTTAAATGCAAATAACAAAAATGTAATAGTAATTGAAAAACCAATTACAGACTATATTGATATTACAGACTTATCTTATGTAAAAGCCAAAGTGGTTGCTAGAAACTCAGAAGGTGGATATACAGAAGAAGAAGATTCTGCAACCGGAACAGAAGGTGCAATAGATTCATTATTAGATGAAACAAATCCAATCTGTGTAAAGGAAGGTAAACTATTTAAAGGAGAAGCAGAAGAAGGAAACTGGGCACGAAGTAGAACAATTACAGTAAACTGTGATGATGGAGAAGGAAGTAAATGTGTAAGAGATACCTTCACAAGAACTTGGCCAAATGAACAACAACAAGAAGCAGAATATGCTTACATTCAAGTAAAAGATAATGCCGGTAACAAGAGTGTGGAAGATAAATTTATTACCCAAAATGATCCTTGTAACGAAATAGCCGATTTGTCCAATAAATGTAGAGTAAGAGTAAATGTTGATGTTACTTATCCAACTTTTACTGTAGAAGCATATAAGAGAAATACTTCAGGAAATAAAGCAAATTCAACTAATTTAATAGCTTCAAATACCATAAAAAAGAATGACAATGCAGTATCAACTTATACAATAGAATCAGATAGTTATAGTGATGCAATAAAAGGTAGTAATTATTGGTTTAATAGTAGTTACGCTAATGGTGTCGTATATGAAATAACTTTAAAAGATAATCTCCATCTAGCAAGTTGGAAATGGGAAACCAATCTCCCATATATAACAAATACAAAGGATACTAATTATAATAAATATCGAACAGGAACAGATATCGACGAAAATAAAAGAGCGACAATTAAAGACCCAGATATGACAAAAAACAATTGTGGAAAACGTACCGAAGTAATTAAAATATTCTTTGTACATGAAGGATTAAGACGAGGAAGACTAACTGTAACAGATAAAGCAGGAAATACAACTTATTTGTATATTAGTGCAAAAATAGATAGAACAGCACCTCCAGTACCAACAGTTAAATTTTTCAAATATAATGAGAAAGGAACAAGTGTAACAAAAACGGAATATACTCCAAATAAAAGTACATGGTCTAATCGTTCAATTCAGGGAAAGGGATATCATTCAGGCGACAAAAAAGCCAATGGTGGAAATAAGAATCTAACAGAAGATTTATCTGGTTTCTTAAAATATAAACGGAAAGGAAAAAATGCTAAAGGGAATGATATCACCGAAGCAGATGGAGCAGCATTTGATTTTAAAGGGGATAATTACGAAGGAAAGAATACCATTCAATTCTGTGCCTGTGATAAAGCAGGAAACTGTTCAAATTATACATCAGTCTATAATGTCTGGGTAGATACCAAAGCTCCAACCGCTTCGGTAACAGCACATGTTGGAAGTATTAGTGGAACAAAAGTACTGGATGCTGTAGTAGCCAATAATGGTAATAAATCAAGAAGTATAGCTCATACAGCTTATAGTAAACTATCAGGTGGTTGGATGAATAATAGTAACTTTCCAAATGGTGTTGCTTATAAGTTCTCTATTAGTGATAATGTAGGAATCAAAAGCTATAATTGGTCAACTGGAGTATCTGGGGAAAATAATAGTGATAATTCTTTAGGAAAAAAGAGTGACACAATTGCTGGAATTTTAATGAAAGAAGGAAAAAGAAAAGGAACATTTACCTTAACAGATGAAGCAGGAAACAAAGTAACAGTAACAATAGAAGCATGGCTTGATAGAACAAAGCCAACAGGTTTTGGAATTAGTAATTCATCAGGTGGTAAATGGACAAACAAAAATGTAACCATTTCAATGTCTGCCAAAGATAGTCTAGCTGGAATAGGTGCTTATCAATACTCCTATAATAATAAGTCATGGAGTAATTATTCAAATTCTGGAAGTAACTCATTTAAAGCATCATTTACAAGTGAACAAAACCATGGCGTTTATTTCAGATCTTGTGATAAAGCAGGAAACTGTACAGGAAGTAAATCAACATGGATTAAAATTGATAAGACTAGACCTAATGCATGGACAACTCATCCAGGTATCTCGAATTCTGCAACTGGTCATTGTAGTGATTCTCTAAGTGGTATTCGTAGTGGAGGAGGAACCAGATCAATTGGTTGGGGAAGCAGTGGAACACTATACTTCTCATGTACAGATAATGCTGGTAACACTTCATCAACTAGTCGCTACATGGGATATTCGACCTGTGCAGCAGGACATAATACTTGTAAGTATGGTTGTGATACTTGCGGGGGACAACCATATGATTGCTCTTATTATGATAATTGTGCAAGAACAGAATACTACAACTGTCAATATTCAAATCCAACTGCATCAGGCACTGGTAAATGCTATTATCCAAAGGTAAGCAGAGGTTGTTTAGCAAGTGGTGTATGTAATTGCTGTAATTATAGATGTAAACCAGTTAGATATAAGAGAACATGCCATCGTCCAAAATATAAATGTCGTTGCAGTAATTGTAAAACAGGTGAAAATACTTGCCAAAAAGGTTATAGATAAAAGGTGCTGATTAAATGAAAAAGAAAATAATAATAATTTTAAGTGTAATCCTAGTAGTATTAATAGGGATAATCCTATTAATACTACTACAAAATAATAATACTGCTAAAAAGGACATTTCAATAGAAACTTATATCACTAACTTCGAAAATGCAACTTATCATACAGAACTTGCTTATTATGCAATAATAGAAAAAGATGCAACACATAGTGTAATAGAATATAACTATCACAATGATATAGAAGAATACTTTTATAAAGATGATAATAACAAAAAAATAAATACACACTACAACGATTATCAAAATAAGAAAAACTATATAAAAGACGGAAATGGATTTGTTTCAACTAATTTAGAGGTAAAATCTCATAAAGAATTATTGATTGATTTATTAAAAAATTCAAAAGTAAAAAGAAAAGATGGAAATGCTTATACTCTAGAAGAACAAGAAAATAGCATAAAAAATTTCTTAACAGAGTTTCATAAACATGATAAAAATTCTCTAAGTTACACACCCGGAGCAGATTATGAAATAATAGTTGTTACAAAAAGTAATAATATTTCATCTATTATCATTACAAAGAAAAAGACAGAAGAAGATGTAATCTATACTTTTGATAATATAAATCAAGTAGAGACAATAACTCTTCCAAAAGCAAAAGAAAAGTAAGCTACTTTTCTTTTTTTATAAAAAAAGATTTGCTTACAAGTAAAAAATATATTATACTTATAGATATAATAGTGAAGTGTAT
>CAMOGG010000025.1 GCA_946614095.1 uncultured Caryophanales bacterium
CATCCGATTGTGTCATAAGAGAATCAAAACAACGATATTTTTTCCATTTTGAATAATTGAGCTCATCTCTACCTTTTAAGATTAGTCTCCAGTATCTTTTTAGTTTTCTATGATTCTTTTATCATTAATAATAAGATATTAACATATAATATACTGGTGATAAATATGTCAAAAGAAACATTTAAATCCTTTGCAAGACTTCATCCGGAGCTAGCAACAACTGTTCTATCTGGAACTGCTACTTGGCAGCAATTATATGAAATCTATGAAATCTACGGAGAAAACAATAGTATTTGGAACAACTATTTCAGTAGTAATACTTTAACGGATAATATATCTTCTAGTGCAACAACTTTTAAAGAATTTGTAAATACATTTAAAAATATTGATATGGATTCTGTTCAAAAAGGAATTACGAATATTCAAAAAACAATTGGATTATTACAAGATATCGGTATAGGAAATAGACAAAATAAAGTATATGAATCAAGACCAATCTATCAAAGGTTTGAAGATTAATGAATCATGAAATAAGATCATATCTTCGTCAAAATAATTATTTATATAGTTATTTAAGAGAAGAATCCTATCAATATAAGTATCTATATCGAGATAGAAATTATTTAAAAAAAATAGAAAAACAAGCAAAAGAAAAATATCAAATGACAACAAAAGATAAACTAGAACAAATAAAAAATAAGATAGAATGGGTAAATACAATTATCAGTGCAATAGAATAGTTTTTATGCTAAAATAAAACTATGGAAGAGTTAATAGAAAAAATGGAAAATTTAAAAGATAGAATTTCAAAAATGGATAAAGTAAAAGAATATCTCAAGAAAAAGGAAGAAATAAAAAAGAACAAAGAATTATTAAAAGACATAGAAGAGTATCATCATACAGGGAAAGAATCTCTTAAGAAAAAAATAATTATGAATCAAGAATATAGAGATTATAAAAAAATAGAAACGGATTTAAATTTTATTATATTAGAAATCAATCAACAATTAAAAAAAATTCAAAATAAAGGTCAGTGTGAAAAATGAAAATAATTACAGGAAAATATAAAGGAAGACGATTAGAAGGCTTTACGATTGAAGGAACAAGACCAACGATGGATCGAGTGAAAGAAAGCATTTTTGGAATGCTTCAAAATAATATGGAAAATAGTATTGTATTAGACCTTTTCGCAGGAAGTGGAAATCTAGGAATAGAAGCACTAAGTGAAGGTGCCAAGAAAGCGTATTTAGTAGATTCAAATAATCAAGCAATTCGTATTATGAAAAAAAATATACAAATAATTAATATTGAAAATGTAGAATGTATTCATTTAGACTATCAAAAAGCGTTACAAAAATTTGCTACAGATAAAATAAAATTTGATTTAATATTTTTAGATCCTCCATATCAAACAAATTATATTGAAAAAAGTATTAAAATAATAGAAGATAAGGAACTGTTAAGAGAAAATGGGATTATCATTTGTGAAAGTGACAAAAAAGAAAAGATTCAATATAGTAGCAAATGGAAATGTGTCAAAGAAAAAAAGTATGGAGATAAAGTGGTAGTTTTACTAGAGAAAATATGATAAAATAGAGTAAGATAGTGGGTGAAGAAAATGAATAATAAAGGGTTTGCAATATCAACATTAATATATGGTTTGTCTATTATGGGTATCATGCTAATGGCTATCTTAATGGGAACCATGTCAAGTAATAGAAATAATACAAAAGAATTATCCCAAAGTATAGAAAAGGAACTAATTTCATTTAGTAAAACAGAAACATCATTTAATCCTTCTCCAACTGCATCTTCTCAAGAATATCTAGTTGGAGAAGGACAAAGCGGTTGGTATCGAATTGAACTATGGGGAGCGAAAGGAGCTGGATCTGGAGCAAATGGTGCCTATACAACAGGAGTAATTAGTTTAACAGAAGGAGATATTTTATATTTTAATGTTGGAAAAAAGGGAACAGACTCTTCTGGGGGACAATCAACAGATGTAAGAGTTTTGGACGGAGCATATAATGATGCCACATCTTATAACTATAGAATCATGGTAGCTGCAGGTGGTGGTAGTGGCACTAAAGCGGTTGGGGGAACACTTTTAGGATATAAAAGCTCAACCGTAGGAACGGATGGAAAATTAAAAGCTTCATCAGAAACTTCAGAAGGAACAGAAGGAATATTTGATACTACATCAACATTAATTGGAGTAACAACTTCAAGCTATGCACCAGTTGATTTGAAGATTACAGCAAATGGACAATTAGGACCAGTAGCTACAAATGGTGGTGGTAGTGGCTACTATTCCAGTAAAAATGGTGATGTTGGGGGCACATCATTTATTGCTGGATATGCAGGTTCAGGAAACGCTATTCTAGATCCAGAAGAAGCAGGAAAAAAATACTATTTTATTGATGGAATAATGGTCCCTGGTGTAAATAACGGAGATGGAAAAGCAAAAATTACCAAAGTTCTTGATAATAGAGAAAATTTACCAGGTATTGAACCTCCAAGAATAAATACCAATTTATCAATAGTAAAAAAAATACGAGATTGTTTAGAAGTAGATGGTAGTTCAAAAAATCATGGTGAAACAATATCTGTAGATAGTTTTCAATCAATTATTGCTATGAAAGATGGAAATCAATTAGCAGGAACACTGGGTAGTGCATTAGACCCAGACGGTAACAAAAGATGTAGAACTTTAACGTTAAATACAGAAACAGCTGTAGATGAAATTGCAACATGGCACGCAAAAAAAGGAATGGATTATTATAATCATACGATAGAAGTTCAAAAAGCTGGAGATACAACATGGACTCTAATCAAAAAGAAATCAGGATCTACATCATTATCAGAAACAGAGACCCCAACAGGCTTCCATATTTCAGCCTTTCAACCAGATTCCACTAAAGCATTGCCAAAAGCAGGTAACTACTATATTATGCCAGTATTAACAGAGAATAAAGTCATATCAGCTCAGCAAAATGCATCGGATGACCAAAACCCAATTACAGCATCCTTTATCAACGGAAACAAAACACAAATTTGGTCTATAGAATTATTAGATGATAAGTTAAGAAAGAAAAAAGCAGACGGAAGCATCGATACCTCTGTAAGAGAATATAAAGTAATAGAATTAGCAAGATATAAAGCAATGGGAATTCATAATGATGAAAATAAAGCGGGAAATGCAATAACAGCTGCCACAAGTTTTAATAACTATGCCAGAAATGATCCTCAAATTTGGACAATTACTCCATTAGGAAATGGCACTTATTCCATTAAAACAATCGTATCATCATTCTATACTGCATCTAGTAAGCAATCAGGATATATTCTTCCAAATACGAAACAATCAAATCGGCCAATAATGATTGGAAAAAATGATTTGAATGGACAAAGATATCGTTTAATATCATTAGAATATATGTCATAAAAGTAGTATTTTACTACTTTTTATTTTTTTAGCACTCTACTATTGACAAGTGCTAAAAAAAGCGATAAACTATATTTAGCACTTAGGTAAAAGAAGTGCTAGGAGGTTAATGGAATGTTGAGTAAACGACAGAACACAATCTTAAAACTAATAGTAGAAAGATATATCAAGGAACCAATTCCTGTAGGATCAAAAGTAATTTCGAAAGCTATCAATTGCTCGAGTGCTACGGTAAGAAATGAAATGAGTGCCTTAGAAAATCAAGGACTATTAGAAAAAACGCACACCTCATCTGGAAGAGTTCCGTCAGAAGCAGGTTATCGGTACTATGTAGATAATCTAATGGAATTAAAAAAGATGAATGCTGAAGATATGTTAAAGCTACAAAGAGTCTTTAAAAATCAACAACTAGCTCTATCGGATGTTATTACAAAGTCATTGCAAGTAATATCTGATATGATGAACTACGCTACAGTAGTGCTAGGATCAAAATCTCATGAGAATCTTCTAAAACATTTAGAGGTAATTCCGATTGATGATGAAAACATGACAGTTATTATTGTCACTGACAAAGGCCATGTAGAACATAAAAATATTCGCCTAACTGACGTATCACTTGAAGAAATAAAAAAAACCGTTGCTTTAATCAACAATTTAATCTCAGGTACACCAATTGATGAAATTGTCGAAAAACTAGAATATGAAATCAAACCAATTATAGGAAATTATGTTAGACAACATGAACAACTATATAACGCTTTCTACCACGTATTTACGGACTTTACCAATCAGGAAGTCAATGTCATGGGTAGAAATAAAATGCTAGAGCAACCAGAATTCTCTTCGAATATTGAAAAAATAAAGAATGTCTATAATAAACTAGAAAGTAATGAAATATTAAGCAATATTGAAGAAGATGATGACAATAACATAAGAGTCTATATCGGAAAAGAAAATAATATTGATAATGATGTAACAGTCATCCAAACAAAGTTTAAAAAAGGAAAAGAAGAAGGAACGATTGCCATTATAGGACCAAAGCGAATGGAATATGATCGTGTTGTTGGATTACTAGAATACATGAAAGAAAATATAGAAAGGTAGGTGCTAGAATGGCTAAAAAAGAAAAGAAACAAAAAGAGACGGTATCTGTTCCAGAAGAAGAACCTGAAATTCTAGAAGAAACAAAAGAACTAGAGCAAGATACAAAAATCAATAATGAAATGCTGAAGTTAGAAGAAGAAATTCGTACATTAACTGCAGAAAATAAAACACTAAATGAAAAAATTAAACTAACTCAAGCAGACTTAATTAATTATCGAAAAAGAAAAGATGAAGAAACTGCTAATGCACTAAAGTATGCGAATCAAGATATCATAAAAGATTTACTAAATGTAATGGATAACTTAGAAAGAGCATTAAATAATAAGAATGTATCTGAAGAAGTACAAAAGTATCTAGCAGGTTTTGAAATGATATATACAAATTTAAAAAGTACTCTAGAAAATTATGGAGTCACAGAAATAAATCGTGTAGGAGAAATATTTGATCCAAATGAAGAACAAGCACTACTTACAGAATGTGTAGAAGATAAAGAAGATGAAGTAGTCCTAGAAGTATTATTAAAAGGATATAAATTAAAAGATCGAGTAATTCGACCTGCATCAGTAAAAATTAATCAAAAGTAAAAGGAGAATGATAAATTATGAGTAAAATTATAGGAATAGACTTAGGAACAACAAATTCATGTGCTGCTGTACTAGAAGCAGGAGCACCAAAAATTATACCAAATCCAGAAGGGGGAAGAACAACTCCATCTGTAGTAGCCTTTAAAAAAGGAGAAAGAATTGTAGGAGAAAGTGCAAAACGTCAAGCACTAACAAATCCTAATACCGTAATCTCTATTAAGAGAAAAATGGGAACAAAAGAAAAAGTAGAATTAGAAGGGAAGAAATATACTCCAGAAGAGATTTCAGCAATGATTTTAGGATATATTAAAGATTATGCAGAAGCTTATCTTGGAGAAAAAGTAGAAAAAGCTGTAATTACAGTACCTGCATACTTCTCAGATAGTCAAAGACAAGCTACTAAGAATGCTGGTAAAATTGCTGGACTTGAAGTTGAAAGAATTATCAATGAACCAACTGCAGCTGCCTTATCATATGGACTTGAAAAAGATGAAGGACAAACAATTCTTGTATATGACTTAGGTGGAGGTACTTTCGATGTATCTATCCTTGAATTAGGTGATGGAGTATTCGAAGTTAAATCAACAAATGGTAATAATAAACTAGGTGGAGATGACTTCGATGAAAGAATTATTGATTATTTAGTAAAAGAATTCAAAAAAGAAAATGATATTGACCTACGAGATGACAATATGGCAATGCAACGTCTAAAAGAAGTTGCTGAAAAAGCTAAGAAAGATTTATCAGGAATGGTTTCTACTCAAATTTCAGCACCATTTATTGCAAAAGATGAAGATGGAGAACCAGTTCACTTAGATATGACACTTACAAGAGCAAAATTTGAAGATTTAATTTCAGATTTAGTAGAATCAACAATAGAACCAGTTAAGAAAGCAATTAAAGATGCTAAAATTACGAAAAAAGATATTGATAAAGTAATCTTAGTTGGTGGATCTACTCGTGTACCATTAGTATATGAAACAATTACCAAAGAATTAGGAAAAGAACCATCTCGTGAAGTTAACCCAGATGAAGCAGTTGCTATGGGAGCAGCAATTCAAGGTGGAGTATTAACAGGAGATGTATCAGACATCGTACTACTTGATGTTACACCATTATCACTTGGTCTTGAAACATTAGGTGGAGTTATGACAACATTAATTCCAAGAAATACAACAATTCCAACATCAAAATCAGAAGTATTCTCAACAGCAGCAGACAATCAACCAGGAGTAGATATTCATATCTTACAAGGGGATCGTCCAATGGCTCAAGATAACAAAACATTAGGAATGTTCCGACTTGACAATATCCCACCAGCACCTCGTGGAGTTCCTCAAATTGAAGTTACTTTCGATATTGATGCAAATGGTATTGTTAATGTTAAAGCAAAAGATTTAGGAACCAACAAGGAACAATCTATCACGATAACATCAACAACAAATTTAAGTGATGAAGAAATTGAAAGAATGAGAAAAGAAGCAGAAGAAAATAAAGAAGCTGATGAAAAGAGAAAAGAAGAAGCAGAAATTAAAAACGAAGCAGAACAAATGGTATTCCAAACAGAAAAAGCAATTCGTGATTTAGGAGATAAAGCAGACAAAAAAGAAGTAGAAGAGGCTGAAGACTTAATCAAAGACTTAAAGAAAGCTCTTGAAAAAGGAGATATTGACGAAATCAAAGAAGAAAAAGAAAAACTTCAAGAAAAAGCTATGGCTCTAGCAACTAAAGTATATGAACAAGCTGCTAAAGAACGTCAATCAGAAGAGTCTGAAGAGGATGAAAAAGAAGAGAAAAAATCAAAAAAATCTAAGAAGAAAAAAGATGATGATGTAGAAGAAGCAGATATAGAAGAAGAGTAAAAAGTAGAAGTTCTTTTATAAGAACTTCTAACTTTGTATAAGAAAGGAACCCTTATGAGTAAAATAAAAGCAAGAGATGAGATAGAAGAAAAAGATAAATGGGATTTATCCAAAGTATTTGAAACAAAAGAAGACTTAGAAAAATGCATGGAAGAAACCAAAAAATTAGTAGATGATTTTGCAAAATATCAAAATCATGTTATGGATAACGCCAAACAATTCTATAAAATACTAAAGCATGATGATGAAATTGGAAGAAGAATTGAAAAACTCTATAGTTATGCAAGTATGAAAAGTGATCAAGATGTATCAAATAATAAAAATCTAGAATTAGTAAGTAGAATAGAGAATATATATCATTATGCAATAAAGAAAACATATTTTCTAAATACAGAAATATTGAAAGAAGATTATTCCAAAATAGAAGACTTCATGAAAAAAGAACCAAAACTAAAAGAATATGAAAGATATTTAGAAAAAGAGTTCCGATATAAAGAACACACCTTAAATGATAATGAAGAAAAATTATTATCAGAGTTAGGATTAGCCTTTGGAAACGATGAAACAACTTATAGTTTATTAACAGATTCCGATTTAACATTTGGTACAATCCATGATGAAGAGAAAAAAGAAGTAGAACTAACAGATACTAATTATAGTATTTATATTCGTTCGAAAAATAGAAAAGTAAGAAAAGAAGCTTTTGAAAAATTATATGAGAAATATAAGCAGTTCCGAAATAGTTTATCTTCTACATTAAATGGTCATATCAAACAAGCAGTAACACTAGCTCATGTAAGAAAATACCAAACGGCATTTGAAAAAAGCCTATATAAAGATGAATTAGATGAAAAAGTATATAATACATTAAAAGAAACAGTCCATGAAAATTTAAATATTTTTCAAAAGTATTATGCATTAAAGAAAAAAGTTTTAGGTTTAGATGAAATCCACATGTATGATGTATATGCAGAACTTACAGAAGACTATGATAAAAATTACTCATTTGATGAAACAAAAGAAATCATTTTTGAAGCAATAAAACCATTGGGAGAAGAGTATAGAAAAGATCTAGAAAAAGCATTCAAAGAAAGATGGATAGATATTTATCCGAATAAAAACAAAAGAGGTGGAGCATATTCAGGAGGTTCCTATGATACCTATCCATACGTCTTATTAAACTATCAAGGAAAATTAGACGATGTATCAACCATTATTCATGAACTAGGGCACTCTATGCATAGTTACTATACAAGGAACAATCAACCATATCAATATGGAGATTATCCAATCTTTGTAGCAGAAGTAGCATCTACCACAAATGAACTTATTCTAGCAAGATACTTAATTGAAAATAGTAAAGATGATAAGGAAAAATTAGCTGCAATTAATCATTTATTAGAGTTATTTAAAGGTACAATATTTAGACAAACAATGTTTGAAGAATTTGAAAAATATGCTTATGACTTAGTAGAAAATGATGATGTAATATCTGCAGATAAATTATGTCAAAAATACTTAGAATTAAATAAAGAGTATTTTGGGGAAGATGTAATTAGTGATGATCTAATTCAATACGAATGGGAAAAAGTACCACATTTTTATTACAACTTCTATGTCTATAAATATGCAACTTCTCTATCAGCTGCATGTGATATAGCAACAAGAATACTAAATAAAGAAGAAGGAGCTTTAGAATCATACTTAGAAATGTTAAAAAGTGGTTCTAGAGTATCACCACTAGATACTTTAAAAATAGCAGGCGTGGATATGACTGATAAAAAAGTATATGAATCAGCAATTAAAATGTTTGATGAGACAATAGAAGAATTTGAAAAAATATATAAAAAATAAGATAGGAGGTAAAATATGGCAGAAAAAAGAGATTATTATGAGGTTTTAGGAGTATCCAAAAATGCCACAGCAGCAGAAATAAAAAGTGCCTATCGAAAAAAAGCAAAAGAATTACATCCAGACCTAAACAAAGACGATCCTCATGCAGAAGATAAATTTAAAGAAGCTCAAGAAGCTTATTCCGTATTATCTGATGATAATAAAAGAAAAATGTATGACCAATTTGGACATGCCGGTGTAGGAGGAGCAGCTTCTGCTGGCGGAGCAGGAGGTTATGGAGGATATTCAAACTTTGGTGGAATGGACTTTGATTTTGAAGATATCTTTGGTTCAATCTTTGGTAATGCTGGCGGAGGCTTTGGTGGATTCAGTAATTTCGGTGGAGGAAATAGATCCTCTAGAGCCGCTAGAGGCAGTGATATTCTCATGCAAATGGATATTGATTTTGATGACGCAATCTATGGATGTGAGAAAAAATTTGATTTAGATGTTGTAGAAGACTGTGATGAATGTCACGGACATGGTGGATTTGATCGCGAAGAATGTAAAACTTGCCATGGACAAGGAACCATCACTTCTCAACAAAATACCATCCTAGGCTCCTTCATGTCTAGAACAACTTGTCCAGATTGTAACGGAACTGGAAGAACCTATAAAAGAAAATGTAAGGAATGTAACGGAAAAGGAAAAGTAAAGAAAAACAAAAAAATAACCATTAATATCCCTGCAGGAATTAATACAGGAGATAGACAAAGAATTAGCGGGAAAGGAAATCCTGGAAGAGGCGGAGGAGAAAATGGTGACTTATATATCGAATTTATTGTTGGTGAACATGAATACTATACAAGAGATAATGATGATATCTATCTAGAAGTACCATTAACACTTACAGAGGCAATACTTGGTTGTAAAAAAGAAATTCCTACAATTCATGGAAATGTAAAATTAAATATATCTGCTGGAACAAATAGTGGAGATAAACAAAGAATTAAAGGAAAAGGTATCAATAATGAATACCGTAGACATAAAGGAGATATGTACGTAATCTTTAAAGTATATACTCCTAAGAGACTAACAAGAGAACAAAAATCATTGATAGAAGAACTATCAAAAACATCTTTGGATACCATAGAAACAGAAGAATTTAATGATTTTGTAGAGGATAATAAATAGATGACAATGGAGTCATCTTTTTTGTTATGAAATTTATTCTTGACCTAAAAAGAAATATAGAGGATAATTATCTTAAATAGTGAGGAGGGTTAGGATGAAAAATTTCAATTTAGATAGGCTAAATGTAAAGAAAATAGAATTAGGGGAGAAACCATTAATATTAAAGAGAACAGATTATGAAGGTCCAATTTACCGAGATGGTTCTTTAGTAGATGAGTGTGGTAGAAAAATTGGTACAAAAGGAGATATGTATGCCAAAGTAATTATGGATGATATTATGCAAAAAGGTACCATGGATGAGAATCCAAGACCACATTACGAAGATGGAGAACCAGCTCATACACTAAGTCTAAATAATGGTGCTACGACACTTGGTGTTACAACGTATGATATTTCCAAAGGAGAAAGTCCACTTCAAACACTAAGACCAATCGCTGTAAAATCAGCTATCGGAGAATTATTATGGATTTACCAAGATGAATCAAATAATCTAGATTTATTAAAAGATAAATATGGTGTTACTTGGTGGGATGAATGGGAAGTTGGAAATACAAGAACAATAGGAACGGTTTATGGAGAAACCGTAAGAAGACATCATCTTATGAAAGATTTATTAGAAGGCTTGGAAAAAGATCCTGATGGAAGACGCCATATCATCAATTTGTGGCAAGTAGATGATTTTAAAGAACCACACGGATTAAAACCCTGTGCCTATCTTACAACTTTTAATGTAAGACATGAATGGGATGGAAAAGATTATTTGGATATGTCCTTAAAACAACGTTCCAGTGACTTTGCAACAGCAGGATGCATCAATCAAATGCAATATTTAATCTTGCTACATTTAGTAGCAAGACACATAGGAATGGAGCCAGGTAGATTTACATGGCAATATGATAATATTCAACTATACGATAGACATCTAGACCAAGCCATTGAAATGATGAATAGAGAACCAATAACATGTAGTCCAAAAGTAGAAATAAATCCAGAAAAGACAAGTTTCTATGATATAACAGTAGACGATGTGAAAGTAGTAGATTATCCACGTCAATTAATAAAGAAAAAAAATCCACCATTAAAATTCCCATTAGGAATATAAAATGGATAATATCACAATAATAGCCGCAGTAGGCAAAAATTTAGAACTAGGGAAAAACAACGATTTAATATGGCATTTAAGAGAGGATATGAAGTTTTTTAGAGATAATACAATGGGAAAACCAATCATAATGGGAATGAATACATATAAATCTCTTCCAAGACTATTACCCGGAAGAAAACACATTGTATTAACAAGACAAAATCCATCTCTTCCAGAAGAAATTACAATCATACATTCTATAGAAAAACTACTAAAGTATATTGAAGAATACAAAGAAGAAGTAATGATTATCGGTGGAGCAAGTCTTTATAAACAAATGTTAGAATACGCAAAAAAACTACTACTTACAGAAATAAATGCTGAAGATAAAGAAGCGGATGTTTTTTTTCCAAAATGGAATCATGAAGAATGGGAAAAAGAAGGAATAAGCATTCATGAAGAAAACAGTATACAATATAAACATGTACTATATAAAAAAAAGATTTGATAAAATTATAAAATATGATAGAATAAAAATAGATAATAAAGAGAGGTGTTATATATGGATATTATGAAAGAATTATTAACGACAAGTCCCTTAGATGGATTTGAAGCTTTAATTGGAGGACTTATTGTAGTTGCCATTATTATACTATTCATTGCAATCATTATTTACATTATTGAAGCAATTTTCCTAACAAAATTTCACAAATTGTTATATGGTAAAGGAACTGCATTAGCTTGGATTCCATTTGCCAACATCTATCTTTTAGGGAAATTAACATTTAATAAATTAATTGGATGGATTTTGTTAGGAGCTACGATTGTATTAGGTTCGTCAACAACTACAACTATAAATGGTGAAACAATAAAGCATCAACTAATTCCAGGAGGATCTGGAATAATGAACATAGTAAGAATTGGATTTTGGATTTATGCAATTGTTAAATATATAAGAATTAAAAATGGAGAAATTCCAGTAGAAGTAGCAAGAGCACAGTCAGATAGTTCAACTTTTGATGCACTAAAGAAAACACCATCACAAAACAATAATATGGGAAATAGTGTCAATAACATGCAACAAAATACAATGAATAACGGGATGGATACTCCTCAGAATATGAATAGTGGAGTACAACAAACTCCAAACGCAACAAAATATTGTACTAACTGTGGAGCTCAACTCTCTGCAGATTCAGCATTCTGTACTTCATGTGGAACAAAACAAGGATAGTTATCAAATAACTATCCTTTTCATTTCCTAATAAATCATAGTATGTAAAATACGTTCAGTATTTCTGAAATTAACTTTCGCAATTTCTTTCAATTTATCTTCTCCATATTTTTCAACAACTTCTTCCCCAATGGTATCTACATCACGTCCTGCTCCTTTAGGAAGAGGAATATGAATCTCATCACAAATCTTATCAAATTCTTTTAAAAATAAATATCGACTAATAATAGATCCACATGCTACAGCAGGAGAAATATCTTCTGCTTTTGTCATAAAAGTAATATCTTTTTGAATAACAGGCTGATCCTTTAAATATTCATAGTATCTGGCTTCTCTTGCAAATTCATCTACAATAATATAATCATATTTAGGTTTTTCTTCAGAAACTAGTTGATACAAAACACGATTATGTAAAATCGCTTTAATTTGATTCATATTAGTTCCACGAGAATACTTCTCATTATATTCCGTATTATTTAAAATAACACTACGATATTTAATTTTTTTTGCAATCTGTGGAGCAATTTTAAGTATTTTAGAATCATCAATCTTTTTAGAATCACCAACTCCTAATTCTTCTAAAAAAGGGATATCTTCTTTTTTTACATAGCAAGCTGTAACAACAATTGGTCCAAAGTAATCACCTGTACCAACTTCATCAGAGCCAACAGCATTACAATTATAATATTTTTGATTTGCTTTTTTCTTTTCTTTTTTTGCCTCTTTCGTATTTTCTAATTGAACACCCCACATAGCAGCATCAACATCAGCAGAAACTCCTTGAAACATTACTTTTCCAGATTCATACATCGTAATAACAGTATCTTCCTCTTGTGCCTGAAATACAACATAAGGAATTACTTTGTCTCTTCTTTTATCCTTATAATATTCAATCATTTTTTCTTTAATTTCATCATTTACTCTAATAACAACATTCATAGTATTCACCCCTTAATAAATAAAATGATAATTTAAATAGTCATAAAAATATTCTTTCGTCATCCCATCCTGTAACATATTATGATAGAATAAATCCATCTCTTTTGCACTAATATTTAGTAAATATGGATTACTATCAAATAATGTATATAAAGAATCAAATCCAATCTCATATAATTGATCTATTAATTCTTTCATTTCTAAATTAGAATTTGTAAGACAAAAAGGATTACAAATGAAGATATTTTGAATATGTTCATTCTGACATCCAATGCCCTTCAATAAATCAATCAATTCCAATATATCACGATCTTCAACATTCTCAATCATTATATTAGTATCTAACATATTTTGAATTTCTTCAATAGAAAATCCATATTGTATTAAAACATCCATTAAGAATCACCCTTTAATAAATCTCTTTTTTTAACATGATATTTCTTATAAAAATCATCATCCATTAAAAATAAATCATGATAATGATTTTTTAAAGAATCATTTTTAGATAAATAATGATATCTAGCTTGAATAACATCAAAGTTATATGTAAAAAACATACCATGAGCAATCAAATAATGCTCCAATTGTATACTCTGAAAAAAGAGATATTTCTTCTTTATATTATGAATATCATATCCAAATAAAATAGGAGCATCTTTTAAGATTGAAACAACATCTTTATCACGATAACCTAACTCTTTCATAGCATTAAACTTACTAATTAAATTATCAGTAGAGTATAAAAACAAATAAGGATTATTACAGGTCATAAAGATAACATCTTTTTTTGTAAAACCAAGTTCAACAAGACATTCTACATGATTGGAAATAAATCCTAAATAATCTTCTTTTAATAAAATTGGAATCTTTTGGACAACATGAATAATATCTAATTCATTATAACCAAAATCTAATAAGTATTGAAATTGTTTATGAAGTAAATTAACATCATGGAAAAAGATACTTGGTAAAATAGAAGTAATACGAATAATATCTTTTTCTTGAAATCCCATATTTTTAAAATCTAAAATCTTATTTTGAATCAAATCTAGGGAAGAGCCAAACAATTCAGGAGAGGAAACTAGAATACGAATTGTCTCTTCTAGGGAATAACCATATTCTAAAAAGAAAATAAATCTTTTTCGAAAAACAGAAAAATCTTCACGAAATAAATGAGGATATTTAGACATAATTTGTACAACTTGATCATGACGGAATCCTAAACTTTCAAATTCATCCATTTTTTGTTTTAAAACTAAATAAGAAAAATCTAATAAATATGGATAGTTCTTTACAATATAAAATGCATCTAAACGTTGAAATCCAACTTCTTTTAATTCCTGTATTTTTGTTTTAATATTTTCAATACTAATAAATAGAATATTAGGAATAGTCACAATCATTTCAACAAATTCAGAATTATGAACACCATTTCTCCTAAAAAAATTGTATAAGTTTCTAATATTATATAATAAGGTACTAGGAGAATAAGCTCTAGGAGGATAAATTTTTTGAATTCGTTGAATTTGTTTTTCATCAAAACCAATACTTAACATAAATTCTTCAAGCATAGGACATCACCTAAAAATTATTATAGCATAAAATGAAGAAATAGTTTATAATGAAGATAGAAAAGAGGAAAGTAAAATGAATATATTTGATATTGGAATTATTTTATTACTATTAATGTTCTTTATTATTGGTTTTAAAAACGGTGTAATAAAAGAAATTGCTGCTCTAGTAGGAATTATTATAGTATTTGTGATATCTTATCAATTAAAGGGAGTTCTAGGAAATCTATTATGTTTATTATGTCCATTTTTTCAGTTTACAGGAAAAGTAAAAGGAATTACATCACTGAATATATTTCTATATCAAGGAATAGCCTTTCTCATAATATTTAGTATTTTATTAAGTATATATGCTATTGTATTGAAAATATCAAAAGTATTACAAAAACTAGTCAATCTTACAATTATATTATGGTTACCATCAAAAATATTAGGAGGAATAGTATCTGTAATAAAAGGAACTATTATTTTATTTGTAGTATTAATAGTATTATTAATCCCATTAAAAAATCAAAGTATTTTTACAGAAAGTAAGCAAGTTAACAAAATACTATATGAAACTCCAATCTTATCAAAAAGTACATCAAAGTATACATCTTCTATAGAAGAAATCTATCAATTAGGAGAAGGAGTATCCAAACAAAATATTTCAAACCAAGAAGCAAATCAAAAAGCCATTCAAATTATTATAAAGTATAATGTTGCGAGTCAGTCTATGATAGATAAATTAATAAAATTAGGAAAAATATGATTTAAATAAGGGAGGAAATATGGAAGAATTAAAAAGAAAAGAGGATTGGAAAGAACTAATCAAAGAAGAAAATGTCTTAGTAGACTTCTATGCAGATTGGTGTGGTCCTTGTAAAGCATTAGGACCAATTCTAGAAGAAATAGACCAAGAATTAGATGATATAAAGATTTTAAAAGTAAATACGGATAATTTTTTATCAATTGCTAGAGAATATAGAATTATTTCAATCCCAAATTTAAAATTATTTAGAAATGGAAAATTAATAAAGGAAAAAACAGGTCTTCTAACAAAAGAAGAATTATTAAAATGGATAAAAGAATGAAAGAAGGAAGAAAATGTATTGCAGAAAGTGTGGAAATCAATTAAGAAAAGGAGCATTGTTTTGTGCATCATGCGGTACAAGTATTTCACAAGTACAAAGTGAAGAAATACAACCAGAAGTAATAGAGGAAGTTATTGTACCAGAACAAAAAATAGAGAGTCTAGCTTCAAACAAACTGATATTAAGCATTATTTTAATTACAATGGTTCTATCAATTGGTTTAATTATAATTATATAAAATGAAGTA
This sequence comes from uncultured Caryophanales bacterium, assembly GCA_946614095.1. Taxonomy (GTDB): domain Bacteria; phylum Bacillota_I; class Bacilli_A; order RF39; family UBA660; genus UBA3789. The sequence continues at coordinate 16,171 of CAMOGG010000025.1, forward strand.
GTGTAAGAACAAACACTACTTTTTTTATTTATAAGGAATTTTAATAATTCTTTTTGAAGATTTTTATTGTATGAAAACTTGACTTTTGTTATAATATTCATGGTATATGTTTAAAGGAGGAAGGAAAATGCACAAATATGTATATCTATTCAGTGAAGGAAACGCTGAAATGAAAAACTTACTAGGTGGTAAAGGTGCTAACTTAGCAGAAATGACTAACCTAGGATTACCAATCCCTCAGGGATTCACAGTATCAACAGAAGCATGTACAGAGTATTACAATAATGGAAAGAAGATTTCTGATGACATTGAAAAACAAATTTTCAAAGCTCTAAAAGAAATTGAAAAAATCCAAGGAAAGAAATTTGGAGATAATTCAGATCCATTATTAGTATCAGTTAGATCTGGAGCAAGAGTATCTATGCCAGGTATGATGGATACAATTTTGAACTTAGGTTTAAATGATGAAGCTGTAGAAGGATTTGCGAAAAAGACAAATAATGAAAGATTTGCCTATGACTCTTATCGTAGATTCATTCAAATGTATTCAGATGTTGTTATGGAAGTACCAAAAGCAAAATTTGAAAAAGCAATTGATGAATTAAAAGAAGATAGAGGAATTCAATACGATACAGAATTAACAGTAGAAGATTTAAAGAAATTAGTAAAGAAATTTAAATCAATTTATAAAAAACAAATCAAAGAAGACTTCCCACAAGAACCAATTGAACAATTAATGGGAGCTATTAAAGCAGTATTCCGTAGTTGGGATAATCCAAGAGCTATCGTTTATCGTCGTATGAATGATATTCCAGGAGACTGGGGAACAGCAGTTAATGTTCAATCAATGGTATTTGGTAATATGGGAGATACTTCTGGTACAGGTGTTGCCTTTACTCGTAACCCAGCGACTGGTGAAAAAGGAATCTTTGGAGAGTATTTAATTAATGCTCAAGGAGAAGATGTTGTTGCTGGAGTTCGTACACCTCAACCTATTACAAAACTAGAAGAAGACTTACCAGAATGTTATAAACAATTCATGGAATTAGCTACAAAACTTGAAAATCACTATCGTGATATGCAAGATATGGAGTTTACTATTCAAGAAGGAAAATTATTCTTCTTACAAACAAGAAATGGAAAAAGAACTGCTCAAGCTGCTATTAACATTGCATGTGACTTAGTAGATGAAAAAATGATTACAGAAGAAGAAGCTGTAGAAAGAATTGATGCAAAATCATTAGATCAATTACTACACCCAACATTCGATACAGCTGCATTAAAGAAAGCAAAAGAAATTGGATCAGCTCTACCAGCATCACCTGGAGCTGCATCAGGAAAAATTGTTTTCACTGCAGATGAAGCTAAAAAGCTTGGAACTGGAGGAAAAGGAGAAAGAGTTATCCTTGTACGTCTAGAAACTACTCCAGAAGATATTGAAGGAATGATTGCTGCTCAAGGTATCTTAACAGTACGTGGAGGTATGACTTCACACGCAGCCGTAGTTGCTCGTGGTATGGGAACTTGCTGTGTATCAGGATGTGGAGATATCAAGATTAATGAAGAAAGCGAAACTTTTGAATTAAACGGAAATGTTTATAAGAAAGGTGACTATATCTCACTAGATGGATCAACTGGTAAAATCTATGAAGGAGATATTAAAACTCAAGAAGCTTCAGTATCAGGAAACTTTGGAAGAATCATGGGTTGGGCTGATAAGAAGAGAACTCTTCAAGTTAGAACAAACGCAGATAATCCAAGAGATACAGCAAATGCTATTAAATTAGGAGCTGAAGGTATCGGTCTATGCCGTACAGAGCATATGTTCTTCGATGAAGAAAGAATTCCAAAAATTAGAAAAATGATTTTATCAGACAATGTAGAAGAGAGAGAAAAAGCTTTAAATGAATTAATTCCATATCAAAAAGGTGACTTTAAAGCTATGTATAAAGAATTAAAAGGTCTACCAATGACAGTACGTTACTTAGACCCACCTCTACATGAATTCTTACCAACTGATGAAGATGATATCAAAGCATTAGCAAAAGATATGAAAATCACAGTAAAAGAATTAAAACAAAAAATTGCAGACTTACATGAATTCAACCCAATGATGGGACACAGAGGATGCCGTCTAGCAGTTACTTATCCTGAAATTGCTAAGATGCAAACAAGAGCTTTAATGGAAGCTGCAATTGAAGTAGTAGAAGAAAATAAATACAAAATTGTTCCTGAAATTATGATCCCTCTTGTTGGAGATAAAAAGGAATTAGATTTTGTAAAAGACGTAGTAGTAGAAACTGCAGAAGCAGTTAAGAAAGAAAAGAAATCAAAAATTGAATACCATATTGGTACAATGATTGAAATCCCAAGAGCTGCATTACTAGCAGATGAAATCGCAGAAAGTGCTGAATTCTTCTCATTCGGAACAAATGACTTAACTCAAATGACATTTGGATTCTCAAGAGATGATGCTGGTAAATTCTTAGATAGCTACTATCAAAATAAGATATATGAATCAGATCCATTTGCTAAATTAGATCAACATGGAGTAGGTCAATTAGTTAAAATGGCTGTAGAAAAAGGTAAAGCAACAAGACCTGATATCAAACTAGGAATCTGTGGAGAACACGGTGGAGACCCATCAACTGTAGAATTCTGCCACAATATCGGTTTAACATATGTATCTTGCTCACCATTTAGAGTACCTATCGCAAGACTTGCTGCTGCACAAGCTGCAAT
>CAMOGG010000026.1 GCA_946614095.1 uncultured Caryophanales bacterium
CGTAATAATCAATCCAAATTAATGAATTAACTACTACACTCATATGGTACCAGGTAGACACTCAACAACTAAATGTTCCTAAACTCAATGTAGCATATAAATGTACATGTGTCAATTGAACAAACAGGAATAGACATGGAGATATAAAAAAGTGTCGCGAAAATTTAAAAAAAGATATAAATTATTTAAAAAATTAATGATTTTTTAAATAATAGACTTTAAAAAAATGTTCATATAACGTTGATTTTATAATGGATTTAAAATTTTTTGATTAATTTTGAACTATTGGCATAGATTCTCCTAAAAGAATAATTAATCTAGATACTGGTGAAATATTTGAATCTTTAACTGTTGCTGCAAAAAAATATAATTTAAAAGATACAAGTGGTTTAACTCATTGTATCCAAGGAAAAACAAAAACTTGTGTTGGCTTTAAATGGGATTATTGTAATGATTAAAAATTATTTAGGTTCTATTTAGGCTCTATAAATAGTAAAAAAACTTAAAAAATAGTAAAAAATTATAATACAGAGGGTTAACGATTATATTGATTTAACAAGAATTAACATGCAAAAGGTCTATTAAATCGTGGTCCCTTGAAGACACTATTGAGAGATGGTGTCACTTTATTTTGCTAATAATTGTTAATTAATGATATAATATTATTTAGATAACATAATAAAGATAGTTAGGATGAATTTTATGGAAATAACAATTATGTCATTTTTTAATAGTTTAATACATAGTTATAGTTTATTAATAATTACTACTTTGATTTCTATTGTGATGTTTATGAATGGTTGCTCTGATGTACCTAATGCAATAGCTACATGCATTTCTACTAGAAGTTTGAGTCCAAAACTAGGAATGATACTTGCTCTTATTAGTAATACACTTGGTTTAATTGTAATGACATTTTTAAGTTCTAATGTTGCAAAATCTGTTTTTCATTTAGTTCATTTTAGTACTGATTCTACTATTAGTTTAATAACATTGTGTTGTGCCTTAATAGGAATTTGTATTTGGTGTTTCCTTTCTTGGAAGTTTGGGATACCTTCTAGTCAGTCTCATGCTTTAATAGCAGGTATTTCTGGAGCGGCGATTGCTTTAATGGGAGATTTTTCTGCTATTAATTTCCAAGAATGGAAGAAAGTTTTATATGGATTAATCGTTGTAAATATCTTAGCATTTGTGATTGGTTATTTAATTACAAAAATAATTGAATTTTTTTGTAAAAACTTGGATAGAAGAAGAACAAATCATTTTTTCAAATATACTCAAGTATTTGGTGCGTTGACTACTTGTTTTATGAATGGTGCGCAGGATGGGCAAAAATTTATGTCATTTTTGTTGTTAGGGCTTGTTCTTTCTAATGGTATGCTTCCTGATGCTATTCCATTTACTATTCCTATATGGTTAATGATTTATACATCCATCATTATTTGCGTTGGAGCTATGATTGGTGGAATGAAAATTATTAAGACAATTGGTACAAAAGTAGCTAGAGTAGAAAGGTATCAAGGAACTGCTGCAGATATTGCAAGTTCTATTTGCTTGTTTGGTTCTTCTTTATTAGGAATACCTGTCAGTTCCACTCATACGAAGAATTGTGCTGTTATGGGTGTAGGTGCTTCTAGAAGACTATCTAATGTAAATTGGAATATTGCGAAAAATATAATTATTACTTGGTTTATGACATTTCCATTTTGTGGATTATTAGGTTACATATTAACTAAGGTTGTTATAACATTTTTGTATTAAGAGGAGATTATTATGAAGAATAAAGAAAAATATAATTATTTTAATGAGTTTATTCATTTGTGTGAATGTATAGAAAAGTCTTCTATTCTTTTAAAAAAATTGCTAATGGATTATCATTTAGAAAAATTAAATCAGAGTATAGAAGAAATCCATAAATTAGAGCATTCATCTGATCGGATTGTACATAAGATGAGGGAGTATCTAATTAAAGACTTTTTGCCTCCTATTGAAAGAGAAGATATTGCTGTTATAATTAATAAATTAGATGATATAGAAGATGGTATCGATGAAATTGTTATAGATTTTAAAATCTTGAATATTAAAGATATTAAAATGGATGTAATTGAAATTATAGATATTTTAGTAAAAGCAGCTAAAGCAGTTAAAGGAGTATTTGAAAAATTAAGTGATTTAAAGCATCCTGAACTTATTAAACAAAAGGTAATTGTTGTCAATAAATTAGAAGAACAAGGAGATAGGGTTTATGAGAAGATATTATCTCATTTATACGAAGAAGAAAAAAATTCAATAGAGTTGATTAAATGGAGTAATATTTATAAGTGCTTTGAAGAAACCATTGATAGCTGTGAACAAATCAGTGATTGTATACAAGATGTTATTATGAAAAATTCTTAATAAGATTTTACTAAAAAAAGACATTTCTGATATGTCTTTTTTTCTTAATAATTTGTTATTTGAAAATCATATATTATGATATCTTCCTTAGAAAAAGGAATAAAAGTATATGGTTTAAATATAATTAAATTTCCTTGTCTTATATAATATTCAATATCATTTATGTTATTGAGTAAGTTTCTATTATTTAAGAAACATTCATAGTTGCAATCATTTCTATTTATTATATTATTATTTACTAATTCATTATAATAATTCTTTATTTTTTCACTTAACATATTTTGAATATCATAATAATTTAGATTAAAGTATTTTAATATTTGGTCATTTGATAATAATTCTTTTGTATCTAATTTTATATTAAATGTTTTGAAATGTAATAATGTAGCAGATTCTACATAACTATGATCTTCTATTTTGATTACTAGGGATAAAACTTTTCCATTTACATTATATTCGTAGGTAATTCCAATATTGTCTTTATTATATTGTTTGATGTATTCTTGTATTTCATTATTGACTATTGTTCCTGTTTCTCCTTGAATATTTAAATAGGGAATGTATTGATTGTAGTTTTCTACTTCATATTTTGTTTTTGTATAAACTAGTTGTTTTGACTGATTTATTTTTATTTTTTTGTACTCATTTGATTTATTGTGATATAGTCCATAACCTATAATAAATAAGATAGATAATAATGTAACGATAGAAAAAATTATTATTTCATTTTTATTTGTGTTCATTTGAAATCACCTCTTTTTATTATGCAGTATTTCTCCAAGCGTATAGGAATCTTGCGCTAGCATCTGACGCATATGGATTGTGTGATTGAATTGCGTTTGTACTACCAGCATTATACCAAGTACCATTTCCTGCATATATTTGAACATGACCTGGAACAGTACCTCCTTCTGGGCCACTCATGATTACTACATCGCCTGCAGCTAGTTGACTGTAATTTGTAATTTTCTTCCAACCATGTTCTTCACATAATTTTGATATTCCATATTGAGAATTATAATTATAATTGTTAATTACATTTTCTGGAAATACACCACCAATATAAAATGCAGAACCAACAAAAGTTGCACAACAAGTCATTTTTGAAGGATTATTAGTAGAGTATTTGATATCTTCCCATCTTAATTGATTAATATTAGAGTAGTATGCCCATCTTTGTTGTTCATACATAGTATGTACTTTTGCAGCACCTTCTAAAATACCTTTTGCAGATCCTGGAGAAATAGTATCTCCATTTTCACTTTCAGGTTCTCCAATTTCATAGTCACTACTATTACTTGTGAGTTTCTTTTTTTCTTTTCCCTTATATGGATTAATATATTCAAATTTGTAATTTCTAGATGATTCTGCTATTGTTTTTGCTTGATTCCAACAAGCTACTACATTAAATGATTGTGGCATTATATTTAATATTACATTTACAATTATTGGTATAAAGAAAATAATAGTTGCAGAGATAAACATATTCATAATATGCTTTGTTCCGTTTTTCTTTTCTGGGTTGACTACTAACTTAAAAAATTCAATTGCTGCAAAAATAATTAATAATATTGGGATTATGATTTGAATGATATCTACAATTCGTTTTATTGCATTAATAAGTAGTGCTATACTTGAATCACTACAGCAATTTCCTAAATCATTACTGCAACTTAATATTTGAAAATAAGTCATTTTATCACCTCTTGAAGCAAAGATACTGATTCTTGCACTCATTATATCATAATAAAATATGTCGTAAAATATTTTTTGTAAAGTAACTGTCTTTTTTTCTTTTCTTAATTGTAATCTTTTTTATTTATGATATAATTTAATCAAGATAGGAGGTATTGATATGAATCAAACAGAACAAATTCAAAGTGTAGAGCAGAAAAAACAACAAAGTCAGAAAAATGCAAAGAAGTCAACAGCGCTAATCCTTTTATTACTTTTATTGATGATGGTTAGTATTGGTTATGCTGTATTATCTTCATCATTAAATATTAATGGTACTTCTACTATTACAAGTAATACTTGGGATATTGAAGCAGATGATGCAGATGTTGTTTGTCCAACAGGAGAGGTTTGTACTATTAATCCAACAGATCCTGAGAATCTTACACCAGATGATGGAAAAGTAACGCCAACAAATCCTAATCCAGTAGGAGCTGTTATTTGGATGGATGGCAATACTGTTTATTTTAAACATGTATTAACTGCACCTGGGGATGTATTTACATTTACTACGGAGTATACTAATAATGGTACAATTGATGCTAAAGTTGCTAATGTTACTACAAGTTCTTTAAACGCTACTGCTCAACAATTTATGACTTATAATGTTACATATGAAGATGGTTCTGCTATTCAAGTTGGAGATTCTTTAAGCGCTGGAAGTTCTGTAACTTTTAAAGTTACTGTTGCTTATAAGTCTACTGTTACGGCTTTACCTACAGCTGAACAACTTGCTTTAATCAATGAAACTGCTGATGGTCATACAGGTGCAACTTCATTATTTACTGTTAATTATGAACAAGCATAATTATTGAATTATTAAGAGGTGATAGAATTATCACCTCTTTTTTGATATACTCTTTTTAGGAGGGATACTTATGGATGTTGTAAAAGAAATTCAAAAAAAAGCAGAAGAGGTTATGAAAGATGATAAGAAAAAAGAACAATTAGGGGATGCTGTTGAAGGTGCTTTAAAAGAAGCAAAAAAACATATAAAAAATGATAATACAAAGAAAACAATTGATACAATTATCAAGAGTGTTGATGGTGCTACTAGTTCTAAACAAAAGAAAAACAAATAAATGGAATAGTAAAGATATTATTCTTTTTGTTATATTCGTAGTGATTTTATGAAAATATATATTACTGGTTCTGTAAGAAGTATTTTATAGAGAAAATTCAAAAAGCAATATTGTTTACTATATTGATTGCTCTTTATCCTTTTTATTGTATCGATGTATTCGAATATGTTACTCATTGGTATATTTCTAAGTATAATGAGTATATTAATAATGTAGTATGATTTTTAGCACTTTCACTTGACAAGTGCTAAAAATAGTGGTACTATTAAAATGTAGTAAGAACTACTACAGGTATTAATTATAAAAATTGTGCTACCGAGTACGATAACACATGTTATGAAAGGAAGTTGATATTTATGATGTTAATGCCAAAAGTATTTGATGATGACTTTTTCAGAGATGATTTCTTCGGAGGAAGAGGAAGGGAACATTTTCAATTAATGAAAACAGATATTCGTGAAGATGAGCATGGTTATACTTTAGAAGTAGATTTACCAGGTTATAAAAAAGAAGATATTAAAATTGATGTAACAGATGGATATTTAACAATTCATGCTAAAACTAGTGATGAAGTAAATGAAGAAGAAAAAGGTAAATATGTTCGTCGTGAAAGATTTATGGGAGAAGCTACTCGTAGTTTCTATGTAGGTGACGATGTTAAAGAAGATGAAATTAAAGCTAGTTTTAAAAATGGTATATTAGAGTTAAATGTACCTAAAGTTAGTCCAGAAGAAAAAGAATCTGAAAAGAAATATATTGAAATTAGTGATTAAGCTTAGGAAACTAAGCTTTTTTCTTTTGATAATTTGTGATATACTATCTTCGATTAAGGAGGGGATTCTTATGATTAAAGTTATTGATAAAGAAGGAAGTAGAATTGATAAGTATTTATCAGAAGAATTAGAATTGTCTCGTAGCAAGATACAAAAATTAATTAAAGAGAAAAAAGTGTTTGTTAATGGAAATATTATTTCTAGTTCTTATACTGTAAGAATAGATGATGAAATTGAAGTAAATGATGAATTAGACTATGAAATACATGTTGAAGCAGAAGATATTCCATTAGATATTGTTTATGAAGATGATGATTTAATTATTATAAATAAACCTAGTGGAATGGTTGTTCATCCTGCTCCTGGACATTATACTGGTACTTTAGTAAATGCTCTATTGTATCGATATGGAGAATTAGCTGGGGAAAAATTTAGACCTGGAATTGTTCATAGATTAGATAAAGATACTAGTGGTTTGATGTTAGTTGCGAAAAATGAATGGACATTAGAAAAATTATCTACTATGATTTCTAATAAAGAAGTAGAAAGAAAATATTTGGCTATTGTGGATGGATTAATTAAACATGATACTGGTACTGTGGATGCTCCTATAGGAAGAGATTTAAATAATAGACAAAAGATGGCAGTTACAGATGTTAATGGAAAAGAATCTATTACTCATTTTAAAGTATTAGAAAGATTTGATAATCATACTTATATTGAATGTAGGTTAGAGACAGGGCGTACTCATCAGATTCGTGTTCATATGGCTTATATTGGTTATCCTGTTTGTAATGATCCATTGTATGGTAGGGGAAAAGCTACTGAGTTTGGGCAAATGTTACATTCTTATTCTATTCAATTAAAACATCCGAGAAGTGGAAAAGATTTATCTTTTGAAGTAGAAGCTCCAAAAGAATTTCAAGAAAAATTAGAGGAATTAAGAAATATGTAAATTATACTTTTTACATATTTTTTTATATATTAGGAATTTACTTTTTTCACCTATTGACAAACGAACAAATGTATTATATATTAAACTTAGGAGGTTCGATATATGTTTAAAGCTTATCGTTTTCGTATTTATCCAAATGATAATCAAAAAATACTTATTCATAAGACATTTGGATGCTATCGATTTATTTATAATTATTTTTTAAATAAATGTAAATTAAATGGTTATAAAAAAGCATTTGATATGATAAAAGAATTACCTTCTCTAGAAAAGGAATATTCTTGGCTTAAGGAAGTAGATTCTTGTAGTTTAAGATGTGCTATTTTTAATTTAGAAGATGCTTATCGTAACTTCTTTTCAAAAAGAGGTAATTATCCAACTTTTAAAAGTAAATGGAATAGACAAACTTATAGAACTAATTGCATTAGAAGTACATATAAAGGGAAAGAGTATCAAAGTATTGAACTAAATTTAAAAAATAAAACTATAAAATTACCAAAACTAAAAGAAATAGCTATTCGCGGCTATCGAAATTTAGAAGAAATGAATGGTAAAATAATAAATGCAACTGTTATTTATGAGACAACAGGAAAGTATTATGTTAGTGTATTAGTAGAAGAAGTAAATGTAAAAAAAGAGAAAGTAAAACCAAAAAGTATTGTAGGAATTGATTTAGGATTAAAGAATTTAGTAATTACATCAAGTGGAGAAAAATATAATAATCCAAAAAGTTTAATGAAATATGAGAAACGCTTAAAAAGATATCAAAGAAGTTTATCTAGAAAAATAAAGGGTAGTAAAAATTACCAAAAAATGAAAAGAAAATTATCAATCCTTCATAATAAAATAAAGAATGCAAGAAAATATAGTATTATTAATATTGTGAATAATATAGTAAAAGAATATGACATTATTATCTCAGAAAAGTTAAAAGTAAAAGAAATGAGTAAGAATCATCATTTATCAAAATCTATACATGATGCAAGCTTTCATAAAATATGTTCTATGCTCCAAGAAAAATGTGAAGAAAAAGGAAAATACTATTATCAAGTAGATACTTATTATCCCAGTAGTAAAACATGTTCTGTATGTGGAACAAAAACAAAACAAACAGAAAGTTTAGGAGTAAGAGAGTGGGAATGTGAAGTGTGTAGGACTCATCATGATAGAGATATAAATGCGAGTATAAATATATTATTTGAAGGATTAAAATATTGTTTTGATAAATAAAAAATAAGTAATTAAAAGTACGGTGGCGACCATCGGAATTTAAGCCTGTGGAGAAGGAAGGGTACTTCCTCTATGAAGCAGGAAACTTGGGAGGCAACGACCAAGGCGATTTAAAACTTGTTTTAAATCTTTTGTTCGTGAGGGGAGATTATATGAAAAGAAAGAGTACTCATGTTGGAGCATATGGATTTATTATTAAAGATGATTCTATTGTATTAATTAAAAAAGCTAGAGGAGGATATACTGGACTTTTAGATATTCCAGGAGGTGGAATTGAACATGATGAGACCCCAATTGATGCATTAGAAAGAGAATTAATGGAAGAAGCAGGTGTTACTGTAATAGATGCTCATTTATTAACAGCAACTTCTAGAACTTTTGAATGGAAAGTGAGAGATAATTTTATAGAAGATTTACATCATATTGGAATTTTATATCAAGTAGAAGTATTAGAAGATACTGTTAAAGAGGAAGCTGATGGAATTGATTCTGATGGATGTAATTTCTATAAAATAAGCGATTTATCTAAAAATGAATTAACTCCATTTACTATTGAAGGATTAGAATTATTAGGATATTCTTTAAAAAATTAGTCAGATGACTATTTTTTTGCGAATAATATAATTGGAATACTTAATTAGTTAGGGTGAAGCCAAACTTCTATATGAGGGGAGGTGGAGATTATGAGTAAGAAAGATTTGTTAATTCTTTCCCAAATCATTTTAAACTTCCTTTTAGTATTATTACTATTCATAGTTTTAATATAAAAAGAAAAAACCTAACTATTGTCTAGTTAGGTAAACCCATTGTGGTGACACTCAACAGACTAAGTGTTCCATCTATTTATATTATACACATTTTTTATTATTTTTCAACTTCATCGTAAAGTTATTGTAATACAATTGACAAAGGTTTAAATGTTTTGCTATGATGAGTTTATACTTGAAAAATAAAGCTTTATATGTTATAATATGGGCAATTTTAAAGGGGGATATTTTTGTGACAAAAGAAGGGTTATTAGAATTAAAGGAGTATTTATCTCATTTGAGTGATGAAGAAAGAAAAAAAATGGATTTGCATTTGAGAAGATTAGCAACTGGGGAAGAACAAGGTCCATCAACTGGGTATCCAAGTATTGATAAACCTTGGTTAAAGTATTATCCAGAAGATGCTATAGTATCTGATGTTCCTAAAATGAAGGCATATGATTATGTGTATGAAAGAAATAAAAATTTTCAAAATCAAGTTGCTTTGTCTTATTTAGGAAGAACAATAAAATATGAAGAGCTTTTTAGAAAAATAGATCAGGTGGCAGCATCATTTAAATCTATTGGTGTAAAAAGGGGCGATATTGTCACTATGGCTATGGCAACGTCTCCTGAAATGGTATATATATTATATGCATTAAATAAAATTGGTGCTGTTGTTAATATTATTGATCCTAGATTAACTGGAAAAGAGATTGCTGAAAAAATAAATATGTCATCATCAAAAGTATTCATTGGTTTAGAGATGGCTGTTTCTAATATATGTTCTGAAAAAGAGGAGACAAGTTTAGAAAATGTAATCGTTGTTTCTCCTTTTGAGTCAGCTAATTTTTTATTAAAAATACTTGGTAAATCAAAAGAAAAAAAATTCAATGATGATATTAAAACATGGGATGATTTTATTTCTTGTGGAAAAGGATATAATGGAAAAATAGAAGAAGACTTTGAGGATAATAAGCCAGCTATTATTATTTATACTGGAGGAACAACGGGTGCACCAAAAGGTGTGGTATTAACAAATGAGAATTTAAATGCAATGGCTGTTATGCAAGTAGTTTCAGGATATAATTTACAAAGAAAGGATACATTTTTGAATTTTTTACCACCTTTTTCAGCTTATTCTGTTGTGCAAGCTTCTCATATTCCATTATCTTTGGGATTATCAATTACTCAAGTTCCGTTGTTTAAGCCTGAAGATTTTCCAAAATTGATGCGAAAATATAGACCAAATCATGTGATGAGTGGACCTATTTTATGGGATATCATGATGAATGATAAACTTTCTAGAAGAGCAAATTTATCAGACTTAAAATCACCTATATCTGGTGGTGATTCTCTTCAGATTGAAATGGAAAAAGATATTAATGATTTTTTAAAAAGAAATGGATGTCAGTTTAGAATTCAGCAAGGTTATGGTATGACTGAAGTTTCTGCTGCTGCTTTTTATTCAACAGAAAATTCATATAAATTGGGAAGTGTCGGCATTCCTTTAGTTAAGAATAACGTATCTATTAGGAATATCGAAACAGGTGAAGAATTAATGGAAAATCAAGATGGCGAAATATTAATATCTACTCCAACTATGATGCAAGAGTATTTTCAAAATGAAAAGGCTACTTCTGAAATTATAGAAAATGGTGAAGATGGAGTTAAATGGATTCATACAGGAGATATAGGTCACATAGATGAAAGTGGACATTTATTTATTGTAGGTAGAATAAAAAGAATGATTGTTAGATCCGGAAATAAAATATTTCCTTCAAATGTGGAAAATATTATTATGACGCTTCCTGAAATAGGACATTGTAGTATTGTTGGAATGCCTGATTCTAAGGAGAAGAGTTCACCAATAGCACATATTGTCTTAAGCGAAGAATATATAGGCTGTGAAGAAAGCATTATTCAAAAAATTGAAGATACTATTCTTTCAAATTTACCAGATTATAATATTCCCAAAAAATATGTTTTTAGGAATTCTCTTCCTGTTACAGAGATGTCGAAGGTGGATTTCAAACAGTTGGAATTAGAATCAATAGACTTTTCGAAAAATGATGATAGAATTATTATTATTAGGGATAATAGAGTAAAAGTATTAAAAAAATAGATTGTGTTTGTTAAACATAATCTATTTTTATGCTATAATGTTTATAGTAGGTGATGAGTTGTATGAACAATCAAAATATTATTTTATCAATTATTTCATTTATAAATATTGTTATATTAATAATAGTTTATTTTAGTAAGAAACGAATAAAAACACTTGAAACAAGGAGGTATTCTATTATTTTAATTAACACATTATTGATTCCTATCACAGAATTAGTAACATATGTGTTAAAGAATATTGGTTTTGACTATACATCTTATCTATATATTTTTTTGAATAAATTTATTTTAGCAATTTATGTTACTTGGACTTTGCTTTTTTTAGAATATATGACTATTACAATTTTAAATATGGATGAAGAAAAATTAAAAAGAAATCAGTTGGATTCAATTTTCTTTGCAATTAATATTATTGTAATTCTGGCTGTTTTTTTTACAAAAATTAATTTTCAAATAACTGGTAATTTAAGTATTCCCACTGGTATATCTACTATGATAGTTTATTTAACAGCTGGTTTATCTAATATTTCTTTAATGATTATGATATTGTTCAATATAAAAAATGCTAATAATAAAAAGTTTATTCCTCTTTATATTATGTGGTTTTTTATAATCGTTATATTGATTTTTCAAAATTTACATCCTGAATACTTTTTAATGACATCATTGTTAGTTTATACGACATTTATCATGTATTTTACAATTGAAAATCCGGATGTAAAGATGATTCAACAGTTACAGGTAGCTAGAGAACAGGCTGATAAAGCAAATAGAGCTAAGACTGATTTCTTGTCTAGTATGTCTCATGAGATTAGGACTCCTTTGAATGCTATTGTTGGTTTTAGTGATTGTATTATGGATGCTAAGGATTTAGGAGAGGCTCAAGAAAATGCAAAGGATATTGTTAATGCTAGTCAGACATTACTCGAGATTGTTAATGGTATTTTGGATATTTCTAAGATTGAGGCTGGTAAGATTGAGATTGTTAATTCTTCTTATAAAGCTCCTGATACTTTCTTAGAACTTGCGAAATTGATTACTCCAAAGATGAATGAGAAGGGATTAGATTTTACTTATAAGATTGCTCCTGATTTACCAAAAACATTATATGGAGATCATGCTAATTTAAAGAAGATTGTTACGAACTTACTTAGTAATGCTTGTAAGTATACAGAACATGGGTATGTTCATTATGAAGTAAATTGTGTTAATACAAAAGATGTTTCAAAATTAATTATTTCTGTTGAAGATTCTGGACGAGGAATTAAGAGAGAAAATATTGATAAAATGTTTACGAAATTTCAAAGATTGGATGAAGACAGAAATACCACAATTGAAGGAACTGGACTTGGTCTTGCGATTACCAAACAATTAATTGAGCTTATGGGTGGAAAGATTATTGTTCATACAGTGTATGGAGAAGGTTCTAAATTTACAGTTGTATTAAATCAAAGAATTGAAGCTGTGGATACTACTGAAAAGAGTCATCGAGTAAAAACTACATTAGATTTACATAATATTCGTATTATGCTTGTGGACGATACTCCATTGAACTTAAAAGTTGCGACTAAATTATTAGAGCGATATCAAGCGAATAATATTATAACTTGTGATAGTGGTTTTGAATGTATTGAAAGAATTCAGCGTGGAGAAGTTTATGATTTAATATTACTAGATGATATGATGCCTAAAATGAGTGGAGTGGAAACTCTAAAGAAATTAAAAGAGATTCCTGGATTTCGAATTCCTACCGTTGCTTTAACTGCTAATGCAATTACTGGTATGAGAGAGAAATATTTAAAAGATGGCTTTGACGATTACCTAGCAAAACCAATTGAAAAAGAACAATTAATTCAAGTTGTCAATCAAATATTAGGACGTAATGTAACAGAGGAGTTAGATTTTTCAAAAGAAGAGAAGATTACAAATTATATGAATGGTCCAGTTACTCCTTCTATTCGTGGAGAAGAAATTCCTCAAGTAGATGATTATGATAAGGCTGAAGAAGAACGTAAAAAGAATGCTATTATTCCAGTTGAAGAGAATATTGAAGAAATATTAGGTGATCAGTTAGATCGTAATTATGAGGAAGAAGAAGTTACTTTAAATCCTACACCAGTCGATGTTGAACATATCGATAATGTTGAAGTGTTAGAAGAACCTTCTAATGATAATCAGCCGATAGAGTTAATTCCTGTTGTGGATATTGATTTACCTACTGAGACACTTGAGAAGGTTTATGATCGTAAATATTTGGAAGATAATGGTGTAGATGTTAATCATGCTTTAGAATTACTTGGTGATATGGATATGTATAATATGACGATATCTGATTTTATGAGTGAAGTAGAAGATAAATGGAATCAGATTATTGAATATAAAGATAGTAATAATATGCCTGAGTATGCTATATTAGTTCATTCTCTAAAGAGTGATTGTAAGTATTTAGGATTTATGAAGTTAGCTGATATTAGTTATCAACATGAATTAAAGAGTAAAGAAAATGATAGTGAGTTTGTTAATAGTCATTTTTCTGAATTAGAAGAAGAATATAAAAAAGTTCTTGATGTGGCAAGAACTTATGTGGAACATAATCCAGTTAGTGAATAAAGATTCTTTTGGAATCTTTTTTTTATATATTTAGGATATAGATACTTAAAGATAGAATTGTTGCGAATAAGGATAATAAAATATAAGGATATAGTAATTTTGATATTTTATTATTTAGAAGTGAAGTATCTTCATATAAAAATAATGTAGATAAGAATGTTCCTAAACATGAGATAAATCCTAGAAAGTTGTTTTTTAATCCAAAGAAAACGATTGTATAGCTTTGGTTGAATAAATAATTGATGAATAGAGTTATTTTGTAATTTTTAGGAATATCTTTCCATTTTTGGGATGTAATAATATTATAAGTAGTTATTGATATTAGTATGTAAACTATTGTCCAAGCTATTGGATAAAATAGTCTTGGTGGGGCGAAAAATGGTTTTATAATTGTGTTATAATAATTGTAGTCTACTGGTATAATATTATTAAGAAACCAGGGTAATAAACATAGAATAAATAAAAGTATCTTTTTTATCATATTTTCATCTCCTCTTTTATTATTTTATGTTTTATTGTATAATATTATTAGTCTTTTTAGGAGGGATTTTATGGAAAGTGAATTAATGCTTGATGATAAAAGTATTATTACAATGAAATTATTGCATTATTTTATTACTGAAAAAAATTATAATCCCATTATTTTACAAGGGGTTGAGAATGAAATATGGTTGGAAAATTTAGAGGAAGATTGTAAAGTAGTTCGTATTGTTTCTAGTTATATTCATAATGATGAACAATTTAATTTTGATGAATTTAAGACAAAAAGGATTGTTAATAAGATAAAGAAAAAGACTTTTTCTTTTCATATTAATGTAATGAGTATTTTCTTAGATATGGGAGATAATGTTTCTAGTGATAGTATTAATCATGATTCTAATTTGATGTGTATTAATGTAAAAGAAGAAGATGATATTAAAAAGAGTGATATCATAAAACAAGTTTTTCCTGATCTTGGAAGTAAAATGAAATATACGGAAAAGGGAGTAGAATTGTTTGCGAAAATTACTAGTGATATCAATCGTCATAATCGGGAGGATGCTAGTAAAATGGAACAATTATTTAAGAGTAGAGTTCCTTATGTTACTTATTTTTTAATATTAGTGAATGCTATTTTCTTTATTGTACCTAGATTATTTGGTATTGATTTAGCTAATTCTATTTTAGAACAATATTGTATTCATGGACCAAGTGTTAGAGCTGGACAGTACTATCGTTTATTAACAGGAATTCTTTTACATGGTAGTATTATGCATTTATTATGTAATTGTTATTCCTTATATGTGATAGGTGCCCAGATTGAGAGTTTTTTAGGAAAAGTAAAATATTTTATTATCTATTTATTCTCTGGTTTCATTGGAGCATTATTTTCGATTACTTTTGGAGGAGGAACTGCATCTATTGGAGCAAGTGGAGCTATCTTTGGATTGATGGGAGCTTTATTGTATTTTGGTTATTATTATCGAGTATATTTGGGAAATGTTGTGAAAAGTCAAATTCTTCCATTGGTGATATTAAACTTAGGAATTGGATTTATTTCACCTGGAATTGATAATTTTGCACATATTGGTGGATTAATTGCTGGATTGTTAATTACTATGGCTTTAGGAGTGAAAGATAAAACATCTACTTTTGAAAAAGTGAATGGATGGATTATTGTTTCTATCTTTACGCTTTTTATTTCTTATTTTGCTTTTATCTATAGCGCATAGGTTGTAATTGGAATTGATAAATGGTAAAATATAAATAACTATAGGATATAGTGAGGTGATTATTGTGCCACAAGAACAGACTAGTTTATTTGATATTCAAGAGATTGATACCGAATTAACGAGAACAATATTGAAAGAAGTTTATGAATCTTTAGAAGAAAGAGGTTATAATCCAACGAATCAAATTGTTGGATACTTGATTAGTGGAGATCCTGGGTATATTTCTAGCTATAAAGATGCTAGAGGAAAGATTCAAGAGATTGATCGTGCTAAGATAGTAGAAATTTTATTATTAGAATTTCAAAAAAAGCGAAAATGAGATACTTAGGTTTAGATTTAGGAAGTAGAACATTGGGTATGGCAGTAAGTGATCCTACAGGGTTTATTGCAAGTAGTTATCAGACGATTCGTCATGAAGAAGAATATGATCGATTACTAGAAGAAGTAAAAAAAGTTGTAGATGAATTGAAAATTGATGCTATAGTGTTAGGTTTTCCTAAAAATATGAATAATACAATAGGTCCTAAAGGAGAGCTTAGTTTACATTTTAAAGAAAAGTTGGAGAAGATTATCAATATTCCAATTTATTTGCAAGATGAAAGACTGTCTACGAAAAGTGCTACGGATTTATTAATTCAGGGAAATGTTTCTCGAAAAAATAGAAAAAAAGTGGTTGATAGTTTAGCTGCAACGATAATCTTACAAAGTTATTTAGATGGGAGAGATTAATTCATGAAAAAAAATACGTTTTCTATGTTAGATGAAAATGGAAATGAAGTTGTATATGATGTTTTATTTACTTTTGAGAGTGATGAAACTCATAAGAATTATATTGTGTATACGGATAATGAAAGAGATGCCAGTGGTAATATAGAGGTTTATGCATCCATTTATTATCCAGATGATCCTCATAGTAAGTTAGAGGCAATCGAGACTGAAAAAGAGTGGAAAGTGATTGAAACTATTTTGGATACATTGCAAGAAGAAGTACGTAATAAGCAGGATAAAGTAGAAGATACTGAGCAATAGCTCTTTCTTTTTTTGGAGGTAATATGATAGTAAAGAGAAAACCAAAACCGCTTATGATTTTAATTGTTTTTTCTGTTTTTCTCATTATCATTGGTTTACTATGGTTGTTTTTATGTAGGCCTGTTAGTATTTTTAATCATGATATTGTTGAAGTGGAAATAGCTAGTGGAACTAGTACGAAACAGATTTCTGATATATTAAAAGAAAAAAAATTGATTCGTAGTAGAGTGTTATTTGGTGTTTACATAAAATTAAATCGAGTTTCTTCCCTAAAGGCAGGAACTTATCAATTTAGACGAGATATGTCTTTATCTAAAATTGTTCATACTTTAGAGAAAGGTAGTACTTATAATCCAAATATGGTTATATTGACTTTTCATGAGGGAAAAAGAATTACTGATTATGCGAAAGTAATTGAGAAAAAGACCAATCATTCTTATGATGAAGTAATTCGTATTTTTAAAGATAAAGATTATATGAGAGAATTAATTTCTAATTATTGGTTTTTAACGGATGATATTTTAAATGATGATATTTATTATCCATTAGAGGGATATTTGGCTCCTGATACTTATCATTTTGATAATAAAGATGTTGATGTAAAAGAGATTATTAAAACGATGTTAGATGAGAACAGTAAGAGATTACTTCCTTATCAGAATCAGTTATCAAATGGGATTCATAATTTTTTAACAATGGCATCTGTTGTGGAATTAGAGGGGACAAATACGGAGAATAGAAAGATGATAGTTGGAATTTTTCAGAATAGACTTCATTCAGGGATGAATATGGGTAGTGATGTTACTACGTATTATGGTTTACAAGTAGATATGACGGCTGATTTAAATTCAAATCAGTTTGCTAGTGTGAATCCTTATAATACTCGATCTACAACAATGATTGGGAAGTTGCCAATTGGACCTATTTGTACTCCTAGTTTATCTAGTGTAGAGGCAAGTGTTTATCCAACAGATAATGATTATTTATTTTTTGTAGCAGATAAACATGGTAATATTTATTACACAAGAACAAATAAGGAACATGACCAAAAGGTAGCAGAAATTAAAGCAAAAGGAGATTGGATTTGGTAAAATGACAAAGGAAGAAATTGTGGAACAAATAAAAGAAAATGCATTAAATCAGCAAATTCCTATTATGTCTGATGAAGGAATTCAATATTTAATTCAATATATTCAAGAACATTCTGTTCATCGAATTTTAGAAGTAGGAGCAGCAGTAGGGTATTCCGCTATTATGATGTGTTTGGCTTCTGAAGATGTTGTAGTAACAACGATTGAGAGAGATGAAGTTCGTTATTTAGAGGCTTTAAAAAATATCAAGAAAGTAGGATTAGAAGATCGTATTCAGTTACTATATCATGATGCTTTTGATGTATCTTTAGAAGATGAATATGATTTAATCTTTATTGATGCTGCCAAGGCACAGAATCAAAGATTCTTTGAAAAGTTTGAAAAGAATTTAGTTTCTGGTGGTACTATTATCACTGATAATATGAATTTTCATGGATTAGTTGATCAGAATTTAGATGAAATACAAAGTAAGAATCTAAGACAAATGGTTCGTAAGATTAAAAATTATATTACTTTTTTAGAAGATAATTCTAGATATCAAACACATTTTTTGAAACTAGGAGATGGTCTTGCGGTTAGTATTAAAGTGTAAAGAAAGAATTCTTTCTTTTTTTCTTTTATTGATATAT
>CAMOGG010000027.1 GCA_946614095.1 uncultured Caryophanales bacterium
AAATTAAGAGATAGTTCTAACGAATAAAAGAGCCCTTGCTCTTTTATTTTATTTTATTTTATTTTATTTTTAGTACTTGACCGATTGTTAGAAGATTATCTGTTAATTGATTTAATTCTTTTAGTTTCGATACTTCTATATTGTTTTCACGGGATACTGACCAAAGAGTATCTCCTTTTTTTACTATATAGGTGTCTTCTTCCATTTTGGGAACTAATAATTCTTGATTGATTTGAAGAGTTAAGTCTTTTAAACCATTTTGTTCTATTAATTCTGTTACCGGAATGTTAAATCTTTGAGCAATTTTCCATAAACTGTCTCCTTTTTGTACTTTGTAGATTGTCATATTATTATTCTCTTGTCCTGTTGTTGGAATTTTTAATTGTTGTCCTATCGATAAAGTATTATTGGTTAAATTATTTATTTTTTTTAATTCTTCTACTGTTAAGTTATTTTGTATTGCTATAGAATATAGGGTATCTCCTTTTTTTACTATATAAGTTGATAAATCTTCTATCGGTTCATTTTGATTATCTAAGAATAATACTTGACCGATTGATAGATTATCAGATGTTAGTCCATTTATATTTTTAATATCTGAAACTGGTATATTAAATTTTTTCGATATAGAGTATAGAGTATCACCTTTTTGTACTATATATTGGCTTTCTATAGCCTCTTCTTTTGTATAAGGATAACCTGTGTACTCTGCAATTGCTTTTACAACTCCTTCAGCATAATCTGTAATATTATTTTTTAATTTAGTAGCATCTTTCTCATTATCAATAAAACCATATTCTATTAAAATTGGCTCCGTGTTTCCAGTTTCTCTTAAAATGTAATAATAATCTTTATTAGGATTTTCTGGTAATCTTCTTTGATATGTTTTTCTTTTTATTTGGCCATAAGATCCTATATTATCAAGAACTAAATTCGCAAGAGTAGGATTATTTTTTAAGGAATAAACCACTTCTGCACCTTCTGCACCTCCTGCATTGATATGATTTGATATTAAAATAGTATTAGGACTATTATCATATAAACTTAATACCTTCTTGACTCTTTCTTGTTTTGGTAAATATGTATCATCTGTTCTTGTCATTTTAGCAGGAATTCCTAATTCTTGTAATCGATTATAAATATAAGTCGCAGCTTCAAGTGTTAAATCTTTTTCTTCTAAATTATTCCCTACTGCACCACTATCTAATCCTCCATGTCCAGCATCTACTATTACACCTACTAGATTTCCATTGTTCATAAATTCACCTCTATTATAAAATATGGAAATCTTCTCAATTGGCTACTTTTTTCTTTTTATAGAGAGAATAATTTCTTATGCATAAAAAAAGAGATTCACGTTGAATCTTTTTATAACATATTTTTTCTTTTCAAAATGAAAGCAACAATTAATGATAATACAATCGATAAAATCGTTATTATTAGACATGCTGCTGGATTGGTTGAAATACTACCTAGTGGAACATTCATTCCTAAGAAGGAAGAAATCATAGTAGGAATTGATAAAACAATTGTTGCTCCAGCAAGAAATTTCATAATATAATTTAAGTTATTAGATACTATATTCGCATAAGTATCTGTAATAGAAGATAAGATATCTCTATAAATACCACTCATTTCAATAGCCTGTTTATTTTCTATTATTGCATCTTCTAATAAATCTAAATCATTTTCATATAATGGAAATATTGTTCCTTTCGATAATTTTTCTAGAACTAAATCGTTTGCTTTTAAAGAAGTAATAAAGTATACTAACGTTTTTTCTATTTCTAATAATTCAATTAAATCTTTATTCTCTGTTGATTTTTCTAATTCTTGTTCTTTTTCTTCCATATCTTTGTTTACTTGTTTTAATGCTCTTAAGTAACTGTTAGAGGTCTTTAATAAAATTTGAATTAAAAATCTAACCTTTTTTGCTGTTCTAAAATCCTTTACTTTATTCTTTTTAAAATCATTTAAAATAGTAGTTCTTTTTGGTGATATTGTTATGACGTAGTTATTATCTGTAATAATGATTCCCAATGGATATGTTTTATAGGTATGTCTTTCTTCTTCTTGATCTAGGTATGGTGTATCGATAACTACAAGTGTTGCATTACCACTCTGTTCTACTCTTGGTAGTTCTTCATCATCTAACATTTTTAAAATTAAATCTTTATCTACTTTTGTTTTTAATACCACCTTGTCAATTTCATCGTTCGTCGGAGTACTGAGTTCTATCCAAGAATCAACTGTTATTTTTTTTGATTTTTTAATCATTTTATCAGTTAAACTGGTCTTAAATATTTTTAACATACTATCATACTCCCTTTTCGTGCATTATTATATCATGAGTTTTCAGAAAAATATAGTAAAAAAGTATCCTATCATGATGGGATACTTTTCATTTGATTTATTTTATCATCATATTAATCTTTTAAAGTAATCTTAGTTGTTCTTTCTTTATTATCTCTAATATAGGTTATTTCTAGTTGATCTCCTGCTTGATGTTGATATAATTCGTAACGTAAATAGGCAATATCTTTTACTTTCGTATCATCTACTTTGATAATAATATCGCCTTTTTGTAGGTTTGAAGCAGCGGCACTTGATCCTTCTTTAACATCAGTAATTACTACCCCTTCTTTATATTTTGAAGATATCTTTATATCATGCTTTACTAAACTACTTGTATCTGATACATTAACCATATTAATTCCTAAAACTGGCCATTTGATTTTTTTGCCTTTTTCTAGAGAATCTACATGGCTCATAGCATATTCGATGGGAATTGCAAAGCCCATTCCTTCAATATCATCATCTACTAATTTTAAGGAACAGATTCCTATTACTTCTCCATTTACGTTTAGTAATGGTCCTCCACTATTTCCCGGGTTGATTGAAGCATCAATTTGTAATACTCGCATAATCCAATCATTATTAGTGCCACTTGAAACATTGATAGAAACCATTCTATCTTTTCCTGATAATACTCCAGAGGTAACACTACCTCGGTAATCATAACCCAATGGAGATCCAACAGTGAAAATTGTATCTCCTAAGTTCACTTTTTCACTACTGCCAATGTTAGCAACTAACGATACTTTTTGTTTTTCTATTCTAAGAACTGCAAGATCTAAATATTCATCTTTTCCTAATACTTCAGCAGGAACTTCTTCTTCAGATGTTAAAACAATATTTACTTTATTACTATCTCCTATTACATGTTCATTTGTTAAGAGATATCCATACTTGTTATCTACTTTATAAATAAAACCTGTCCCACTATTTTCTAAAGATTCATTTTTATAACCTTGTACTACGACTACAGCATCATATATTTTTTTTACAGAAGCTGAAAGAGAACCTTTCTCATATACTTCTGATTCATTTTTGGTCACAATATAATTATGTTTATTACCTAGGATATTATTCACTAAAGGAGTGAACTGAATTAGAGCTAGCATGATAATTCCTCCCATCACAAACGATGAGGTTATAAGAAAAATTTCTTTGAGAAATTCTTTCTTTGAATCCTTATTCATCTATCTCTTTGCTCCTTTCGATTTTGGCTAAGTCTTGCCAGTTTAATGGAAATCCCATTCTATCCAATACTTTATCTACTGATATTGTATGAAGATTATAATTTAACGTTGCAATTACATTATCTAATTCCATGGTCATATTCTTAAACTCATCTTTTTTTAACATTTGTCTCATTATAATCATTAGAGCAAATAAATCATTTTTTCCTTTTGTATATTCTTCTTCCTCTTTCGGTATTTTTAATAATTGATGAAATACCGTGTCATTAATAGCTTTTTGGGTTTTGTTTTCATATAAAATATCCTCATGAGCACAAAGATTACGATAGTTCGCTAAAATTGGTAAATATACTGTAAATACGTCTGGCTCTATTCCATATATTTTTGCAATTTCATTTTGATCTTCTGTTTTTAAGATTTGATACATTTCACTAACAATACCAAAAGATAATACTTTTACAAGAATCCATAATGGAATATATCCATAGTTTGATACATAGTGGAGAGTTGCGGTATGTTGAGAGCCATTTACTCGTATTTGTCTTTTCATCTTCTTTAATAAATCATTTAGTTGAGCTTGTTTATCTGGTGCTTTTGTAAAATTTTTCTCTTTTAAATAATCTCTTTCTCTATATCCATATTTTTTTGATAATTGATATGAGATAATAGATTTTAAATTGTTTTCAATAACAAGTAAATATTTGAAAATTACATTTCGAAAAGATCGATCAAATAGAAAAAGACTATACATTTCTTCAAATGTTGTTCCTTTTTTGAAAGTTCTATCTTCTTCTGACTTTAGGAATAAATGTCTATATCCATTTAAAAAGAAATAATTTTCTCTTAATAATACTTCTTTTACATATCTTTCATCGTTGATAATCATTCCTTTATGTTTGAATATTTCTACTTGCTCTTCTAAATTTTTAAACTGCTTCTCTTGCATATTCTCACCTATTATAGATTATAACATAATATTCTTTGAAAAGTATGAAAAATCTTTGAATATTATGTTATAATTTAAGTGATTCTATTATTTTGAAGGGGGATTATTATGCCAGCAACTCTTACTCATGCTGTATTTGCCAAAGATGTTTATGATATTTTACCGAATGAGATTAGTAAAAAATTAGATCTTGATGAGTGTAAAATGTTTGCACAAAGTGTAGATAGTTTGAAGTTTTATAATCTATTTTCAATTATTACTGGAAAAGAGATTAGAAAATTTCAAGGGTATTTTCATAAAAATAAAACGCAGGATTTCTTTCTTAATCTTCTTCAGTTTATTCGTGATAATGATTTAGAGGAAAAAGATGTTTATTCTTTCTTAGTTGGTTTTATTTGTCATTATGCACTTGATTCTACTGTACATCCATATGTGATTTATAAAACGGGTTATTTCCAAAAGAAAAAACCTAATACTTATAAATATAATAATGTACATGCTTTTATGGAAACATTTTTAGATAATGATATTATTCGTAGAAGGCTTAAAAAAAATCCATATACCTTTGATATTGCTAAATACTGCTTTTCTATTAAACCTTTTTCTAATGAATTGAATCATGCTATTAATTATTCTTTCTATAATACTTTTAAAATTAGAGGAATGAGTGATATTTATTATAAATCATTAAAACAGATGCGTACTGCTATAAAAGTGTTTCGAGAAGATCATAGTGGAATTAAGAAAAATCTTTATAAGTTTGTTGATACATTTACTCCAAAAAGTGTTTTTCGTTTTGAAGCTATTAGTTATCATTATCCTTTGGAAGACCGACATAACTTTTTAAATCAGGATCATCGTATGTGGAGACATCCTATTGTATATGATATGACTAGTAAAGAGTCTTTTGTTGATTTATATTTAAAAGCTATTAAATTGTCAAAAGTGTTAGTGTGTGCTAGTTTTGATTACTTAAATGGAAAAGATATTGAATTAGAAAAAGTATTTACTAATATTAGTTATGTTACTGGATTAGATTGTAATAATAAAAAGGAATTAAAATATTTTGAGTTTTAATTCTTTTTTGTATATTCTTTTTGTTTTTTTTCATACTAATAACAGGTGATGACAATGTTTTATCGATATGAGATTAGAAAACAAGATAATGAGGAAGTTCTTTATTTATATTTAACAATGAAATATGAATTTTCTAAAGAGATGATTCATCAAAATGATGAAGATTTAGGTAGAAGAACTAATTCCTTTATACAGAATAATCATATTCCATTTCATGGTTCTAAAGTTTATTTAGTAATTGATGATATGATTGTTAAAAGTATTGATATTACAAAAGTACCTCAATTTAATATAATAATGAATCAGTACTCTATCGATTCTTTTTTAGTACATATTGAGTTAGATGATCAATCTATATGTGAGATTACTCTTAGAGAATATCTTCTTAGTGTATTATTGTCTAAATATATGGAAAATATTCATGAAGAAGTATTGAAAGCTATTTGTGTATTATATAATACTTATGCTTATAAGATGATGAAGGAAGAGGGAAAGATTTTAGCAAATAACTCTTTTGCTATTTTTAAACCAGCTACTTATTATAAAAGTACTTTGGAAAATTATGAAATGATTGTAGGAAAGTTACAAAAAGTAATTCAGGAAGTTGATAGTATTTTCTTACGATATCACGATGATTACATACTTCCATTTATTCATTACTCTAATACTGGGAAGACACTTTCTCATAAAAATTATCCATATCTTAGTAGTGTTAAAAGTTTATGGGATTTAACGTCTCCTTATTATATTGAGATTAATGATTTTTCTTATGAAGAGTTAAGTAATAAATTAAACATATTAGTAACAAAGGATTCTGAAATAGACATTTATAATCAACATGATAATGGAAAGATTCAAATTGATCAACATCTTTTTCATTTAGAGGAATTTAAAAATCAATTACAACTGAAATCTTCTAAGTTTTATGTCATTTTTTACCAAAATTTCCTAAGAATATTGACGAGTGGATGGGGAAATGGTTTTGGTCTTAGTATTTTTGGAGCAAATGATATTGCGAAAAATGGAGGAAATTATTATCAAATATTAAAGTATTATTTCCCAAAAACAAAACTTTATCTATACAGTAAAAAAGAAGCTTCATAATTGAAGCTCTTTTATTTTATGTGAGAAATTAATTCACTTAATGCAATATCTGCATCTTTATTGATTTCAACTGTGTTTTCTAAGAATTTTGAATAGCCTTCTACTGTTGCTGCAAAGTCTAATAACTCTTGAGAGTTTTTTTTCTCGGCTAGTGCGGTTACAATGCTTGCTTGATTTTTTAAATCTTGAGAAATTGCTTGTATTTGTTCATACTTTAGTTTATCAATCATTTCCTAAGGCCTCCAATTCTTCTTGTTTTTTTTCTTTTACTGGAGGTTGAGGGTCTTTAAATAAATGAACACTATTGGCTACTACTTGCTTATACTCTTCAATATTCTCAATATAACTTAAATTATCCTGACTATTCCAGCCAGCTTTCATTTTTGCTAAATAATCAAATATTTTATTGATAGCTGTTACATAATCTTTATAATCTGACATATTAACCTCCTTATAACAAAATTATTTGTGAACCATTTTTTAAATCTGTATCTCGTACTGTTTCATTGACATCATACATGGCTCCAGTATCTTTACTAAAAAAGTTACTGTCATCTTTTGGACAATAGGCATTGTCTGTTAACTCTACTAATGCTTCTTCTATTAAACGTTTTATTGTCCCTACTTTTTTATTGATTGGAATGAAAACATCATATTTTTTTTCAAACAAAGGTATTTCCAATTTTACTAATACTTTATTTTTATGCATACTAATACCTCCTACTCATCAGACATTAATTTTATTAAGGCAGCTTTTCCTTTTTTGATAACATATCCAAAGCCAGGAGCTACTTCTGCTCTTAATATTCTTGCATTTGTGGTAACTTTTAATGTAAATTGATTACCAATACCATTACCTAACCAAATACCTTCTGATAAATCAATATTTGATTTATACCATGGCTCAAAGTTAATACTCTTTATTACATCAATTGTGTCAATAATTATAAATTTGATATTACCATGTTCTTTTGAATCATTTATAAGAGTTGTAAATTTTCCTTTTTCTATTGCACTAAGTTTATTTAACATAGCATTTATATTCATTAGGAAACAGATTGTGGTCTTTTCTGGATCGTTCTTTTCATATGCTTCATTTAACTTATCAATACTTTGATAGCATGTATCACTGCTATAGCAAACTCCTTCTTGGTTAAAATCATTTAATACATCATTCGTATCAAAGACAATACATTCTGTATTTTGACAGGTTAAAATATTTTTGATTAATCCTTTTATAAAAGCATTATCTGAAGTAATATCTTCTCCAGTGATATTGAACATGAATTTGTTCTTTAAGTTAATTGTTGCTATTTCTAGAGTTTCTTTTTCTACTCCTACTGGAATCGTTCCAAGATTTCTTAAATAACTATTAACAAAGTCTTGATTAACAATATCTGGTAAAATTGGAATTCTAGGTGCTTTGTATTCACAGATATCATTTAATTTTGAACTTATTATTTTAATATAATCAGTCATTTTTTCTTCTGCATAGGTATAAGCTGTTTGAAACTCAAATATTGCGTCTAATAAAATCATACCACGTCCATAGGCTTTAGATGGTTCTTTTTTTCTTACGCCTGGGA
Source organism: uncultured Caryophanales bacterium (assembly GCA_946614095.1). Classification (GTDB taxonomy): domain Bacteria; phylum Bacillota_I; class Bacilli_A; order RF39; family UBA660; genus UBA3789. The sequence continues at coordinate 8,256 of CAMOGG010000027.1, forward strand.
TAACTGAAGCATAATCCATTGGATCATTGAATTGTAAAACGACATTTTGTTTGAAGTTTTGTCTTAAACGATATCTTACTGTATTTGGTCCATTGGTACTAAAGATAAATACTACACCATATTTTAAGCAGTCTCGTGTCATTTGTCCAATGATATCTTCATAATCACTGTATGTTTCTAAAAATGCTTCTACATTATTGATGATAACAACAACTAATGGAATTTGTTTTCCACCATGATTGATATAGAAATCATAAGATCCATTATAATCAACAAAAGTTTTCTTTCTTTCTTCTATAATTCCTTGAAGCATTTTAAATAGATTGGCAATCTTTTCAACATCTGTTGATAATATTACTTCTCCAACATGTGGAGCTTGTCTAAACATTGTTAATGTTTCAGCACCAAAGTCTAATATGTAAAAATTTACTTCTTTTGAATCATGAGTGGAAATACAGGAATAGATGATACTTGATAACATTAATTCTTTTCCACTTCCAGCTGAACCAAAAACAATGGTATTTCCTTCACTTGATAATGGTAACGTTAAAATATTTTGTGATTGGTTATCAGGGTCATCATATTCACCAATAATTGGATTGATAACATTTTTTTGTGTTTTATAATGATACTTTTCTTTTAGTTTATCAATATAAATGACATCTGGTATTCTATCTAACCATAATTGTTCTATAGAAACATTTTCTGATTTTGCTTGCTCTACAATATAACGAATAATGTTGGTAATTTCTTCTCCTTTTGAAGGAGTTACCACTTCATTTTGTTTTGTATCTAGTGATTTAATGGTGGAACCAACATTATCTACTATTGTAATAGTCTGGTCAACTTTCTTTTTCCTTTTTTCTGTTGGATAGTATTGAGCTCCTGCCCATGCAGCCTGTCCCATAGCAAATAATTCATTATAACCAACTTGTAAGTAAAATCTACCAGTAGTTTTCAATTCTGCAGCATCTGGACATTTTATCATATCCATACTATCTGACTTATCTTGAACTCTTAGACATATTCTAAATTTTGAGTTTGACCAAATTTGATCATTAACAACTCCACTTGGTTTTTGTGTTGCTAGAATTAAGTGAACTCCTAGGGAACGACCAATACGGGCAGTTGAAATTAATTGTTCCATAAACTCTGGTCTTTGATCTTTTAACTCCGCAAACTCATCTGAAATAATGAATAGATGTGAGATTGGTCTATCTACTAATCCTCTTCTATATAAGCTTTGATATTTGTAAATATCGATTGTACTTTCATCTAATTTATCTCTTGCTTGATTAAATAGACGCTGACGTTTTCTTAACTCTGACTGAATAGATGCTAAGGATCTATTCATTTCTACAGTATCTAAGTTGGTAATTGTTCCTGCTAAATGAGGAAGTTTTACTCCTGTTTCACGATTTTCAAAAGCTCCTGTTAGTCCTCCACCTTTGTAGTCGATTAAGATAAATGAAACTTCATATGGATGATAATTTAAAGCCATTGACAAAATATAGGTAATAATAAACTCTGATTTACCTGAACCAGTCATTCCTGCAATTAATCCATGTGGTCCATGAGCTTTTTCATGTAAGTCTAATTTAAATAGCTCTCTTGATTTATCTAGTCCAACTGGAGCTTGTAAGGTTTTTGTTGGATCATTGCTTTTCCAACGATTTAAAATATTTAATTGTTCAATCATACCAACATTATACATTTCTAGGAAAGAAACACTAGATGGTAAGTTTCTATTTTCTCTTGCTATATCAATTGGAATATTTGCTAAAATCTTACAGCACTCGTAAATATTTAAAGTTGGATCAAAGTCTGCAACAAATTCTTTTTGTTTATTTGAAACTAGTTCACTTTCAAATATTCCAGACTTTTTATCTCCTATACTAATAAAAGTTTTACATTCATTTGGGATGTTAACTAATCTTGGACTTACTACAATTAAACTAAATCCATAGTTAATAGGCATTTCACAGACATCTTTTACCAATTCAATATCACGTACTAATTTATAATCATCAGTGATAATCATATAGTATGGATTGTATTTATGATAATCAACACCACTTAACTCCATTTTTCCATTATTATCTTTAAACTTACGAGCTTGCATTTCTTTTTCTAATTCTAGTGATATTTCTTTTGCTTCATCTAAATTTGTTGCAAAATAACGAACTGAACGATTATTATTCCAGTTATGAGGGGCTATTTTTAAATAATCCCAATTTGATTCATTTTGTTCATTTGTTAAGATTACAATTTTTAAATCTTCATAACTATGATATGTTAACATTTGAAGAATTAAGCCATCCATAAATTGACTTTTATTAGTAGCACTACCAATAATTGCGACAATATTCTTTTGTATAAAGTTAAGAGATACGGGAACATTTTCTAATGTTCTTGAAGTTGCTCCTACTTCATATACTTCTTTTAATAAATCATCATCTTTCAAAGAAAAATGTTCTTCTGGAATATTAATTTGTCCTCTTAATTCTGTAGAACCAACTCCAACTCGTAAGTCTAAGAAGTCTTCTTGTTCAATTTCTCTTTCCCACAAGTTTCTCTTTTTCTGATAAATTATTTCTTTTATTTGAGAAAGTGGGGGATAATTATCAATTAGGATTTGACGTTGTACTTTTATTTCTGTTTGTATTTTTTCTTTCTTTGATTCTAGATATTCATGATATTTTGTTAATCTTTCTTTTTCCGCTTTTTTTCGTTGCTTTTTCTGATATCTTCTTTGTAAGTTGGGCCATAATAACATGGTAGAGATCATAGCACCTGACATTAATAAAGAAGGCATAGCTGCTCCAATATCTGTTGAACCATTTATAACTCCCATTAGGGAATTATAACCCATGGTCATTGACATCATAGCCATTGTTAACATTGGACCAATTGTATAAATCATTGGAGTTTTATCTTCCTCTTGTTGACCTGGTGGAGGATCTATTCCAATCACCGTTTCTTCTATACCTGTTTTAAATCTAGGGGCACGATAAAAGTAATCCTCTTCTTTATAGAATTCTATTCCTTCTTCATCTGGGTTATCAAAAGATGTTTGATTTTGAGTAATTGGTTTTTCTACTTCAAAAGCCATATTATCAATTCTTAGATTTGATCCTAAATCATTGATAATAAAGCTATCTTTCATTACTATTATTTTTAAGCCCATAATAAAAATAATATCACCATACTCTAACTGTTTTGCTGTGATTGCGACATTGTTCACATAAGTTCCGTATTTACTATTTAAATCTTGAACAACCCAAGTACCATTATTGTAAACTAGTCTGGTTTGTTGACGTGATACTAAAGGATGGTTGTAATAGATTTGGGCTCTATTATCTGTTCCGATTAAAATATCCGTTTGTTCTTTCAATTTATATCTTATTATTTTCTTTTCTACGGAAGGAGAACAATATAAAAATACATATTCATTATCTGTATTGATTTTTAAAAAATAAAGTCCATAGTCTACTAAAAATGCTGAATCTACTTCTTTTTCTCCAGACATTATTTTTGTTTCAAAGTCACTTTTTATTTTCCACTGTCCATTACACTCTTCTACATTAATTAGATTTCTAGTGTTTCCTAAATAATCATGGTCTGTAATCCAATAATTACCAGATATTTTTGTAGGTAAGGAAAAGTTCGAAATCTTTTTCTTCTTGATTAAACGTACTATCACTAGTAATCACCCCATACTATTCTAGTTATATACTCATTATATCTTTTTTTCTATATTTTTACAACATTCTTTTCATTATTTTGAACTTTTTGAACTAACCTAACATATTTTACAATGGTGATGCTTTATGTTATTTTATTTTCTTAATTTTCATCCTATTTTACAATCTTTATGTGCTGGATGTTTTACTTTTTTTATTACTGCTTTTGGTTCTGCGATTGTTATTTTTTTTAAAACCATTCATAAAAGTATTATGGATTCTATGCTAGCAATTTCTGCAGGTATTATGTTAGCAGCGTCTTTCTTTTCCTTACTAAATCCTGCTATTGAAATTGCTAATCAATTGCATATGATTACTTGGTTTGTTATATTAGTTGGTTTTTGTTGTGGTGGACTTCTTTTATATTTTGGAAATCAATTACTAGATTTTTATACTAAAAAAATACATAAAAGAAAGAAACAGAGCTTTAGACGTTGTATGATGTTATTTACTTCTATTACACTTCATAATATCCCTGAAGGGCTTGTCTTAGGGGTTGCTTATGCTTCTGTTCCTTTAGTTTCACAATCTACTAATATTGCCGCTGCTATTGCTTTAACCATTGGTATTGCAATCCAAAATTTTCCTGAAGGAAGTGCTATTAGCTTACCTATGAGACGTGATGGTTTTTCTCGGTTTCATTCCTTTCTCTTTGGTTCCTTTAGTGCAATTGTAGAACCTGTCTTTGCCTGTATAGGAGCTGCTTTGGTTTTAAAAATACAGTCTATTTTACCTTTTGTTCTATCTTTTACTGCAGGTGCTATGATATTTGTTACTGTCTTAGAGCTTATTCCTGAAAGTCAAAGTAATCCAAAAAAAGGTCTGATGACCCTTTTACATATGCTTGGATTTAGTATTATGATGATATTAGAGTTAGTATTAGGATGATTTTTCTACTTTTAAAACTTCATTTTCTTTTAGATATACTCCATATAAATCAGTTTTTGGAGCTATAAAAGTTATTTTATTCTTATTTTCTGATTCTTGTATTTTTTCTTGTTTTGAAACACTTATCTTCTCTTCTTTTTTATCCACATTATTTGTGGATATTTTTTTAAAAGAATAACCATTATTATTTAGTACTTTAATATTATCATCTAACCAAAAACACTCTTCTGGTCTTTTTCCATTATTGATACTCCAATATCCTGCATTATTTTTATGCCATCCAGTACCTTCAAATTTTCCTTTTCCACATTCTATGTGACAATGAGCACCTGTTACATTTCCTTTCGTTCCCTCTTGATAAAACACTTCTTTTCTATTGATCCTTTTCCCAACAAATATATTCGTAACATCATTATCATGAGCAAAAAGTACGGTCATATAGTCCCTTGTTCCATCTGGATATTCTACTGGTTCTATGCTTTCTAACCATACTTCGTTGGCATCGTTTGCATATATTTTCTTAATAATTCCTGTAAATGGTGCATATATATCACTTATTCCACTATCTTTTCCTGCATTATCAATGGCATAACTATCTTGATGCGTTCCTTCCATATATCCTTGAGTAATTCTTAGATACTCACTTGGAAATATTGGTTTTTCCATTATTCATCCTCCTTATTAATAATGTTTTCTTTGGAAATCTTTACTGTTTTATCTTCCACTATTTCTGTATAGGATGAAAGTTTCCCTTCTAATGTTTTATAAATTGAATCTGCTCCTAAAAAGGAAAATAATCCAATCCATAGACTATTTGGAAATGTTATATTTGTAAATGTCATACAGAATATCATTCCAATTATTAGATTCACAATAAAGGAATAAAAAGAAATCCATTTACTACTTTTAAAAAGAAATTTTGTTTTCTGAATAAAAGTACAGGTAATAATACTTAATGTAATGGATATGATTAATAATTCTTTTAAATAATCAATGTTTAACATAAATACCTCCTGTACTATTTTATGCGTTCTTTTTTTATCTGTTAAAAAAAGAGAGTTATCTCTTATAAATAACTTCTCTTTTTTCTAGTATTGGATTATTTATGATAATTCTCTTTTCATCAAAATTTATAGTTGCTTCCGCATCATATGGAATTAAACATCTTGGAACTGAATGTCCAAAGTTTATATTATATAATACTGGAGTTTTAATATCTTGAAATACTCTTTTGTATACTTCTTTATATTCTTCATAGTATTGTTCATTAATTGGTTTTCCTACTAGTATTCCTTTTACAGATTGTAGGATTTTTTTCTCTTTAAAGTACTTTAAAATTATTTCTAATTTTTCTGGAGATATTCTTTCTTCTGATGTTTCTACAAACAATATTTTTTCTTTCCATTCTTCTAGTGTTGGTAGAAGATGATATTTTTCATATACTTTATTTTCTTCTCCATACCTTTCTCCTGTATAAGCATCATATAAGCTTTCTATACATCCTCCAAATAGTTTTCCGGTTACTATTCCATTTCCGTTTAATACTTCAAAACCATGTTCTTCTTTTTTCATGATTCTTGGTGTTCCTACTGCTGATGGAGTAAAATCTTCTCTTTCCATATACCACACTGGACTAGATTTTATCTCATAGGAATCTTCATTTTCAAAAAACTGTAAAAATGTATCTTTTGTATATGGTAACATTTCCTTATCTAATTCTGCTAAATCTACTAATAGACATGGTCCATAGAATGTTGATAACCCTAGTTTATTTAACATGATATGGTTATTGGTTGTATCTGAAAATCCTGTAAATATTTTAGGATTATTCTTTACTGCATTGATAAATTCTTCATCTTCCATCAAATAAGGAATTGTTTTATAAGTATCATCTCCACCTATTGCTGTCATAATGGCTTTAATCTCTGGATCAAGAAATGCTTGTTTTAAATCACTTGCTCTTGCTTCTGGATGGTTAAATAAATATTCTTCATCCTTTAGGGCATTGGGCATGATTACAGGATCAAGTTCAAACTCCTTTAGTCTTTTGATTCCTAAGTCTAATTCATGTTTCGCAAATGGCATTCCAAGTATTCCTCTTGATAAACTAACAATTGCAATCTTATCTCCTTTTTTCAACCTTTGTGGTTTCATATTTACTCCTCTCTTTTAATTTTCTAATAAATATGTATTCTTTTCAATTTTCTTTTATCATCAAAATACTAATTTTTTTCTACTATTGAAAGTATATGTCCGCTATAACCAATTAAGTCTTCTCTTTCACATATTGATAAATGGTAGTCAACAAACAGCTTGTATTCTTCCTCTGTCATGTTGTCGATAGTATCTTTCATTACTCTACCTATACCATCTGTTGCGACATAACATATTTTTTTCACATTAAATTTATTCATCAAATCTTTTACTTCATCAAAGTACCTCATATTAAATATTAAATCTTCTGAATTGTTTGGCTTAAATTCAAGTGATACTTGCTTATTTTTACCATAGTTCTCATAGATATTTTTATCTTGAAATCCCCAAGTAAGCATTGTTAAATCAAATAATATAAAGGCAATAAGAATCTTTCCATTTGGCTTTGTTACTCTGATTGCTTCTTCTATAGCTTTTTCTTCTTCTTCTTTTTTGAATAAATGATAAAGTGGTCCTAATACTAAGGTCATATCAAAAGTATTATCATCATACATGGATAGATTTAAGGCATTCCCCTCTATTACATTTATATTCATATCACTTTTTATTTTTGATTTCATAATATTAACATTGGATTGAACTAACTCTAATGCATCTACTTGATATCCTTGATTTGCATAGTATAAGGAATAGGCTCCTGTTCCTGCTCCTACTTCTAATATTCGATTTCCTTTTTTTAAATACTTATCAATATAGTGAGTTGTTGTAATGAACTCTATATAATGCATTTTATTACTAAATAAACGGTCATCTTCTATATAATCTTCTTTATAAAATTTATCAAGAACACTATCTAGGAATCTATCATTCATTTTTATCATCTCCAAATTAAATACAAATATTTCTTTATGCTTATTATAAATGATTTTAGTTATACTGTGTATATTTTTTATATTTATTTCTTATTCTCACAATAGTGAATTAATTCATTTTGAGTGTACTTTTTATTTTTTACAATATTATATTTATCTTTACATTTAATAACATCATAGAATGGTCCATCATAGTATAAAACATCTCCATATTCTGTTCCAATATAAGTTGTTGTTTCTCGAAACATAGGAGCTACATTATTTCTTTTTACATTGATATAGTCTGTTATCAATAGTATTGATAATGTACCTATAAAAATGAATAATATTAACAATAATCTTATATAGTATTTGATATGTCTTGTTAGTTTGGATATTCCAATTACAAAGATTATAACTCCAAAGACAGAATAAATAGATCCCCAACTGCTTTCACTTGGAAATATCATAATAGCTGACATTGATGTAAATAGTCCAAATATTACTAATAATAAGCCAATTATATTTCCATATTTATTCATTTTTTTTGTAGAGTAATCTATTGTATTAACAATATTTTCTTCAAACTTT
>CAMOGG010000028.1 GCA_946614095.1 uncultured Caryophanales bacterium
GATAAATGGTACCTGTAAAAAGATGATCTATATCTATTGCAGTATTATCTGCTTGGACATATGTAACATTAAATTTAAATACTATTGTATCTGCTGTTGTTGGTAGTTGGTTAGCTTCTATATCTCTTTTGAATTCTACTCTTACCTTTATTTTTTCTGTTGTATTTGCAGCCAATTTCTGTTTATTTGCAAGAGACACTCCGTCACTATAGGTTACTGTGTAATTTAAATAACTTGGTAGATTCTTTTCTGTTGTTCCATTGGACTCATATGTCTTATTGGAGAACGATTCAATCATCGCATCAATACTACCTTCATTTACTGCATCAACAGTAAACTCATAGAAGTCTCCTGGAGTAGATAATGTTATCGAATATTCTACTTCAGTATCTCCTGTTTTGATAGCTGCAGGAGTTGTTACCTGTGTACCTGTAACACTACCATTAGTTACTACTAGATTACTCCAATGAATATTCCAAGTATTATTACTAAGACTAGTAGTACCTGTAATATTTAAATTACTAGATAATAATGCATATCCTAAACTGATTCCTAATAATAGTAATACTAATAGAAGGATACTTTTTTTCTTTTTACTTCTTTTCATACTACACTCCCTATTCTACTCACATTATATTAAAAAATAATATCTAGGTCAATTATTTGTAAAAAAAGGATTGATTAAACTGTCAATAATTATTTTTGTTTTTCACACATATATATGATAAAATACTATACAAGAAATGGGGTGTAGTATGAAGGCTATTGGTATTATTGCAGAATATAATCCATTTCATAATGGACACTTATATCAAATAAATAAAATAAAGGAAAAATATCCAGAACACGCAATTATTGTAGTAATGAGTGGAAACTTCACAGAACGTGGAGATGTCACCATAATTGATAAATGGAAACGAACAAAAATTGCCCTAAATAATGGAGTTGATTTAGTAATAGAATTACCCTTTCCATTCGCAACACAATCAGCTGACTTTTTTGCCTATGGAGGAATTACTCTATTAGAAAAATTAAAAGTAGAAAAAATAATCTTTGGATCAGAGTCTGACAACATTGAAGACTTAACATTAATCGCAAATACTCAACTAAATAATCCTGAATTTGATAAACTAGTAAAAATCTATTCCAAAATGGGGAAAAATTATCCTACTGCCCTATCTTGTGCATTAGAAGATTTAACAGAAAAAAGAATTGATTCCCCAAATGACTTATTAGGTATTAGCTATATCAAAACAATACAAAAATATAAATACAAAATTACTCCAGAAATCATCAAAAGAACCAATAATTATCATAACAAAGAATTAGAAAGTAATATCTCCTCCGCAACAGCTATAAGAGAAGCATTAAAAAAGAAGGAATCCATTGAAAATCAAGTTCCAAAAGAAACTCTAAAAAATCTAAATACAATTTACAAATTAGAAGATTATTTTCCATTATTAAAATATAAAATTATCACAGAAGAAGACTTATCGATCTATCAAACAGTAGACGAAGGAATTGATCGATTATTAAAAAAAGAAATCAATCATGTAACAAGTATAGAAGAACTCATTCAAAAAGTAAAAAGTAAGCGATATACTTATAATAAAATTAGTAGAATGTTAATTCATATTCTTTGTAACTTTACCAAAGAAAAAGCACAATCATTGAAAGAAATTAAATATATTAGAATTCTAGGTCTAAATAAAAAAGGATCTACCTATTTAAATCAAATAAAAAAAGACTTAGAAATCCCTTTAATTAGTAAAATTGAAAGAGAAAAAGATCCGATGCTAGAGTTTGAAATCAATACAACAAAAATTTATGACATAATAAATAATAATGATTTAGGAAATAGAGAATATAAAAGTATAATTTATATAGGAGATGAAAAAAAATGATTAAGCAAAAAAAACAAGGTCAATTAATTGTAGTATCTGGTCCAAGTGGAGCTGGTAAAGATACCATTATTTCAAAAGTTGCAGAAGCAAATAAAAAAGTATGGATATCTATTTCTGCTACTTCCAGAAAACCACGTAAAGGAGAAGAAGATGGAATCAATTATTTCTTTTTAACAAAAGAAGAATTTGAAGAAAACATCAAAAACGATTATTTCTTAGAATATGCTGAATATGCTGGAAATTATTATGGTACTCCTAAAGAAAAAATAGTAGAAAAACTAAACAAAGGAATCAATGTAATCTTAGTAATAGAAATTCAAGGAGCAATGAAAATAAAAGAATTAGTACCAGAAGCATTATTTATCTTTATTATGCCTCCATCAGAGAAAACATTATTAAAAAGATTATCTGGTAGAAAAACAGAAGATAAAGAAAAAATAGTAGAAAGATTTAACATTGCTTATAAAGAAATTAATGAAGTGACAAAATATAACTATGTAGTTGTAAATGATGATTTAGAAGAAGCAATTTCAAAAGTAGAATCCATTATAAAAGCAGAAAAATGTCGAGTAGATAGAATTGAAGAAATGTTAGTTGCGAATAAAGAGGAAATCATCCATGAATTCTTAATGGATGAAGAATTTGATAATTCACCAATATCTGAAAAGATTAAGGAGGAAGAATGAAAATTAAATTAAAAGATTATATAGAAGAATTAAATAGGAAGATAGAAAAGAAAAAAATAGATAAAAATTTATCAGAAGAAGTACTTACTTGGATTCAGTTTTTTCAACATGAACGACTAGTACATTTAATTGTTACATTCTTTACGGGAATTGGAACCATTCTATTTTTATTAGGATCTCTATACTTTGAAAATATTCCACTACTATTATTATTTTTTATTACATTATGTTTATTTATTCCTTATATATTTCACTATTATTATCTAGAAAATGGAGTTCAAAAACTATATGATATATACTTCACAATAAAGAAAAATTCAGACAAATAAATCTGAATTTTTTTATACCTCAACAATTCTTAAATAATTTGTCGTACGACTTCTTCCTAATGGGAATCCACCAGTAACAACAATTAAATCTCCATCATTTAAATGGAATTCTTCTTTAGCCATTTTTCTAGCATTTTCAATAATTTCATCTGTACTATCATAAACATCTGTAACAATTGGTTTCACTCCAAAATTTAACGCTACTTTCTCAGCAATATGATTAGATGGACAACATGCAAGAATCGTACAATTTGGTCTTAAATTACTAATCTTACGTGCAGTAAAACCGGTCATAGTAGTCGTAACAATTAACTTGATATCATCATACTCTACAGCATCTACTACAAGTTTAGCAATAGTATCAGATATTCCAATTTGTCTTTTATAAGCTGTATGTTTCGTATAATCAATTGTAGATTCTACATATTCACAAATTCTTGCCATAAAACTAGTTGCTTGAACAGGATACTTACCAACAGTAGTTTCTCCTGATAACATCACACAGTCAGTTCCATCTATAACTGCATTCGCGATATCAGAAACTTCAGCCCTAGTAGGTCTTGGATTGTGATACATAGAAGCAAGCATTTCAGTTGCAACAATAGCAAATTTTCCATTCTCACGGCATTTACGAATAATATTCTTTTGGATAATAGGCAACTCTTCCATTGGAATCTCTACCCCTAAATCTCCTCTCGCAATCATAACACCATCACAAACAGAAATAATATCATCAATATTATCAATACCAGTTTGACTTTCAATCTTCGCAATTAATCTAGCATCTCCATTACTCTCTTCAATAATACTACGAACTTGACGAACATCATCTGCACAATTAACAAAGGATAAAGCTAAATAATCACAAGAATGTTCTGCTGCATACATAATATCTCTATAATCAACTTCACTAACAAATGGTAAATGTAAATCAACTCCAGGAACATTAATCGTTTTATGACTCTTAATTTCTCCATCATTTAAAGCTTTCAATAAAATAGAATCATCTTTTTTATCAATCACTTCCAAATCAAGTAAAGCATTATCAATTAAAACATGATCCCCAACCTTAATTAAATCAATTGCTTCTGGATGATTTACACCAAAAGACTCACGATTTCCATATGAAACATCTTTCCTCATCAAAATAGTATCCCCTTCAAAAAGAGATACACCCTCATTTTCAAAATCAGAAGTACGAAATTCAGGTCCCTTTGTATCATACATAATCGCAACTGGCATTCCAGTTCTTTTTCTAACTTCACGAACAACTTCAATTGTATGACGACATCCCTCATCTGTAGCATGAGAAAGATTAATACGTGCACAGTTCATTCCATTTAATACTAACTGTTCCATAACTTCAACATTATCACAAGCAGGCCCAACACTACAAATAATCTTTGTTTTCTTCATAAATAAACCTCCCATATCTTATAATATTATATAATAAACCAACATAAAAAGAATCAATTTTACATCAATTCTTTTTATATTTGACACTTTGGACAATAAGAAGTACCTCTTCCTCCTACTCGTATTTTAATAATTTTATCTCCACAAACAGAACAAATATTTCCTTCTTTTCCATGTACTAATAATTCATGTTGAAAAAGTCCATGTATACCTTCACTAGAAGTAAAACTTCGAATCGTAGTACCTCCTGCTTGAATAGCTTTATTTAATATAACCCTAGTATTTTGAATAATCCTATCACATTCCTTTTTAGTAATCAAAGAACATTTTCGAAGTGGATGAATATGACTCATATAAAGAATCTCATCTACATAAATATTACCAATTCCCGTAATAATACTTTGATCTAATAAAACTGTTTTTATAGGAATATTTCTTTTATGTATTTTATCATATAAATATTCACTTGTAAGACTCGTATCATCAAATTCTAATCCTAATTCCGATAAAGGTTTCATCTGATGAATCTTTTCTTTTGGAATTAAATACATCTTACCAAATTTTCTAACATCATGATATCGAAAAGATTCTCCATTATCAAATATTAATTCTACATGCTCATGTTTTGTAATTTCATCAGACTTCCCTCGAAATAAAAACTTTCCTTCCATTCTAAGATGAACAAGTAAATCATAATCATCTAATATCATTACAATAAATTTACCACGAGTTGTAATATCATGTATCTTTTGATGAACAATCTTTTTTTGAAACTCATCAGTTGTAGGATAAGCTATAATATTATCCCAATATACATTACAATGAATGATTTCTCGTCCAAGAATTTTAGTTTTTAAACTTTTCGCAACCGTAATGACTTCTGGTTTTTCTGGCATAATAACACACTCCTACTATTTCGCCTCATACCAATTAGAGCCAACCTCTACCTCTACTTTTAATGGAACACTTAACGTATAAGTATTCTCCATAATCTCCTTAACCATTTTTTTCACTTCTTCTAATTCATCATTTTTAACATTTAATATCAATTCATCATGTACTTGAAGAAGTATTTTAGATTTTAATTTTCTTTTATTGAGTTCTTCATACAATTCAACCATTGCTTTCTTTAAAATATCCGCAGCAGTACCTTGTATAGGAGTATTTAGTGCCATTCTCTCTCCACTACTTCGAATCATATAGTTTTTAGAAGAAAGTTCAGGGATTACTCTACGTCGATTCATTAATGTTGTAACAAAACCATTTTGATATGCTTCCTTCTTTTCTTTTTCCATATATTCAGAAATTCCTGGAAAAGTCTCTAAATAAGTATCAATAAACTCTTTTGCTTCTTTTACATTAATTCCCAAGTCTTCTGATAATCCAAAACTACTGATTCCATAAATAATACCAAAATTAACTGCTTTCGCTGTCCTTCTCATATCTTTTGTTACTTCATGAATTGGAACATGATAAATATCACTAGCAGTCTTAGTATGAATATCAATATCATGAATAAATGCCTCTATCATTTGATGAGCTCCTGCCATAGAAGCAAAAACACGTAATTCTACTTGAGAATAATCACTAGATAATAAACAAGAATCTTCATCAGGAATAAATGCTTTTCGAATCAATCGACTATACTCATCCCTAGCCGGAATATTCTGAAGATTCGGACTAATACTGGAAAGTCTCCCTGTACGAGTTAATGTCTGTGTAAACGTAGTATGAATTCGACCATCTTCTCGAATTTCATTTAATAATCCAACAGCATAATTAGAATATAATTTTGTAAGCATTCGATATTCTAATATCTTCTCAATAATAGGATGAACAAAACTAATTTTATCTAAAATATCTTTACTAGTAGAATACTTCCCATTACTAACTTTTTTAGGATAAGGTATTTCCATATCAACAAATAATACTTTTGATAATTGTGCTGGACTACTAATATTAAATTCTTCTCCAGCTAGAGAATAAATCTCTTTTTCTAAATTTTGAATTTTAATATCTAATTCATCCCGAACATTTTCTAAATAACTTCTATCTACTTGAATACCAGTAATTTCCATATCAGCTAGCACTGGAACTAACTTCATTTCAATATTTTGAAATAAATCTTCTTCCTCATATTCTTTTATTTTATTTAGTAACTCTTCTTTCGAATCCCATATAAACATACTTTTAGAAAGAATGGTCTGATGAAGAGTATCATCATCCACAAGCATTGGTCTTTTCACAGTACCATAGACATCTTCAAACTTAGGAATATCATATCCCATAGGGCTTGCTAAAAAATGAATATCATCTTTGATATCATAATCACAAAGATATCCTGCTATAGAAGCATCATAATTACAATGATTGATAGATATACCATATCGATTTAATAAAACAATTCCCTTCTTTAAATCATAAGTAAGTTTCAAACTATCACTAGAAAAAATATCTTGATACTTTTTAATATCTTCCTCTTTTAGAAAATATCCATATTTTCCATCATAAAGTCCAATTCCTAAAATATCACTTTTACTATACACTTCTCCCATTGTTTCAATATAAAATGAAAAATCTTTAGAAGAATCAAATTCACTAATATCTTTTATTTCTAATGTATGTTTTACAGTTGTATTAGACTGTTCAGAAACAGTTCCTAATAAATCATATTTTTTTAGTAATGATTGAAACTCTAATTCTTCTAATATACTTTTTAATTTCCTATTGTCGATTCCTGTATATTTACAGTCTTCTAAAGTAAATTCAAGTGGAATATCTTTCACTATGGTTGCTAGATGTAATGATTTATAACAATTATCTTTATCATGAATTAATTTTTCTTTCATTTTTCCTTTAATAGAATCAATATTTTCATATAAATTATCAATACTACCATATTCAGATATCAATTTAATAGCAGTTTTTTCTCCAATTCCACTAACTCCTGGAATATTATCAGAAGAATCTCCCATTAATGCTTTTAAATCAATCATCTTTATTGGTTCTACTCCATATGTCTCAATAAATTTTTCACGATTCATAATCATATAATCATTACTTTTTAAAACTCGAACAACAACATCATCTTCTATTAATTGTAGTAAATCTTTATCACTACTAATAATTTCACAATCAAATTCTGGATCTTTATGAGCTAAATGAGAAAGAGTACCGATAATATCATCTGCCTCATAATAATCCATCTCATAATATTCAATTCCCATTGCTTTCAGTACTTCTTTCGCAACAGGAAATTGTTGTTTTAACTCATTTGGGGTATCACTTCTCCCAGCTTTATATTCATCATATGCTTCATGTCGAAATGTTTTTCCCTTATCAAAAGCCACTAAAATATAGGAAGGCTTTTCTTCTCGAATAATACGATTCATCATATTAATAAATCCATATAAAGCATTTGTTGGAAACCCTTTAGAATTTTTCATAATAACACCACTATATGCAGTAGCATAATAACTTCTAAATAATAGATTATTTCCATCTACAAGTAATATTTTTTTCATATCAATCACCACATCTAGTATAACAAAAAAAATAATAATTTGAAATTATTATTTCCTTTGGACTACTTCTAGCATATATATGAAAGAAGAAAGTAATAAAATACCTAGAAGTAATCACATCTCCTCCTCCACCAGATTTAAAATCTGGATTTTTTAGGATTAACGATTGCTTAAAGAATTTACAGTAATAGAGTTTTCTTGATAAGAATGATCTAATGCTTCTACTCTATAACTTACAAATAAAAGATATAGAATAAATAAAAGATAAATACCTGCAATAATTAATCCTGTTTTTAAACGCTCTGACATATAATCTCTCTCCTTTCATATTACACATTTATTATATATCGAATAATTGTTCGTGTCAATAGTAAATTAAAACATTTGTTTGACATTTTACATTTTTCATGATAAAATACGTTCATAAGGAGGCAAATATATGGAAAAATTAACAGGACGACAAAGTTATATTTTACAAGTCCTAAAAAAATTAATTGCAGAAAATGGTTATCCTCCAACAGTACGTGAAATTGGAGAAAAGGCTCATTTATCTTCTCCCGCAACAATACACTTTCATTTACAAAAATTAGAGGAAAAGGGTTATATCAAAAAAGGAGATAACAAGAACAGAACGATTGAAATATTAGTTCCAAATGAATATTTAAAAGAAAAAGAAAATGTAGTAGATGTTCCACTACTTGGAAAAGTAACCGCCGGAACTCCAATAGAAGCAATTGAAACACCAGATCAGTATTTCTCTCTACCAACAAATTTAATTAATACAAAAAATGAAGTATTTACTCTAACAGTAAGTGGAGAATCAATGATTAATGTTGGTATTTATGATGGAGATATATTAATTGTTGAAAGAAGAAATACTGCTAGAAATGGAGAAACTGTTGTTGCAATGAATGCTGATAATGAAGCAACAGTAAAAACATTTTATAAAGAAAATGGATATTTTAGACTACAACCAGAAAATGATACCATGGAACCAATTATTCTAAAAGAAGTGACTATTCTTGGTAAAGTAATTGGATTATATCGTAAATTATAAAAAAAGAAGGATAATAAAATCCTTCTATTTTTTTGAAATAAATTTTCCAACAATATAACTTGCTATTAAAAGTCCTGCACTGGATGGAACAAATGCTGTAGAACCAGGCACTCTATCATGAGTTTTTATTGGTAACTCACGAGAACTTAAAACCATAACCTTTTGAGTCATTTTTTCATCCTTCACAAATTTTCTTAATATTCTAGCAAGTGGATCATTTACAGTCTTTCGAATATCAACAATCTCTAACTGACTAGGGTCCATTTTATTTCCCGTACCCATACTACTAATGAAAGGAATCTTTTTACGGATACATTTCCGAATCACTTCTTTTTTTACAGAAATCGTATCACAAGCATCCACAAAATAATCGATTGGATGATCAAATAAAGATTCAATATTCTCATTTGTAACAAATAAATCCATTTTTAATACATGACAACCAGAATTAATATCCTTTATTCTTTTTTCTAAAACATCAACCTTTTTTATTCCAATAGTAGATTCCAATGCAATAATTTGACGATTAATATTGGTCTCATCTACTACATCATAATCCACTAAAATAAGTGTACCAATTCCACTTCTCGCAAGAGCTTCGCAAACATAGCCACCGACTCCTCCACATCCTAGAACTAATACACTTTTCTTTCTCAATAACTCAAGATTAGAATCTCCAATAATTTTTTCCAATCGAGAAAAACGATTTTTAGTATTCAATTTCATCTTTCTTTTTAACCAATTTCTTAGCCTTTTGATTTTTAGATTGAATTAAAGACATAGGTTTATCATAAATAATCTTATGAATATAGGACATTTTCATATAAATATCAGCGTTAGATTTCGCCATCTCGTAATAACGATTTAAATTTTTATAGTCTCTGGTACGAATAGTAGATAATGCTTTTAAAGTATCTTGTAAACTATCTTCAGGAATTGAAGTATCCGATAAAACCGTACATTCAAAATGATTAATAAAGTCTATCGTTTCACTTAAATCTGCAATACCTGCTTCTTCAAACAATCTAGGCCAAGCATCTTCATTTTCTTCTTTTACAATTCTTTGAAGTTGAGCAATTTTTTCATTTGTTAAATGTTCCCCTATTCCTAATTGTTCAAAAGAAACATATCTTCCTCTCTTCTCAGCCCCAGGAATTTCTTTTCTCATATCAGTAATTGCTTTACTATATAATCCATCCAAACTATCATTCACTTTCTTTGGAGGAGGTGCTACTTCATAAACATCATATAAAGAAGAATCATTCTCTTCTTTTGTTGTTATTAAGTATTTCCTAGGATAAAGCATAGAACGACTACGAATAAAATCCATAGGAGCTGTATCACTCTTGGTGTCTTTAAAACTAGAATCAGAGAACTTTTCACGATTGACAATAATATCACTCTCTAAAGCATCATCATAAGAAACTCCTTGACGTATCTTAGATGCATCTTTTAATTTTACTTCTACATTCATAACACGTCTTTTATTCACAATTGGTAGTATTAGCATATCCCCATCTCCTTATATACCGCATAGTATATCATGAGAAGCCAAAAAAATCAACAAAAAAGCCAGATAGAACATCCAGGCCAACGATAAAACCTGCTCCTCTCACAGGTGGGTGTCTCTACGTTATCATTAGGATCCTTAACAAAATTGCTAAGTATTCAACACCGATAACTGATCAAAACTCCCGTATCGTTACTTTAGTCGGTTTTATAAGCGCCTGTCAGTATCTATCTGACAACTTCATTATACTACAAAGTACTGTAAAATCCAAGTAATTTCCAATTTATTTATAATTCAACACTTAGTCATAAATTCTATTTATGCCATCATAACAAATTTATATCAAATCACCAATCAAATAAAAGAACATAAAATACATCAGGTGATAAAATGTATTTTCAAAACAAAAAAATATCAATCTATTATGAAAAATATGGCAACAAAAAAAATACAATCTTAATACTTCCAGGTTGGGGTAACACAAGAAATACATTTCAATATATAATAAATCATTTCAAAAAAGATTATACTATCTATATTATTGATTATCCTGGATTCGGAAATAGTCAAATACCAAATCAAGAACTTAACATGAATGATTATGCTAATTTAATAAAAAACTTTATGAAACAAAAAAGTATTCAAAAACCTATCATAATAGCTCACTCTTTTGGTGGCAGAATCTCTGCCTTATTACTAGGAAAATATCAATTAAAGGTAAAAAAATTAATTCTATTTGATGTAGCTGGTATCAAAAGAAGAAAAAAATGGAAAGTATATTTAAAAGAAAAACTATATAAATTATTAAAAATAGGAATATCTTTCTTTCCAAAAATAAAACAAGAAGAATTAAAACAAAAACTATTATGCCTATTCTCATCAGAAGATTATAAAAATATTCCAATATGTATGAGAAAAACATTTCAAAATATTATCCATTTAGATTTAAGAAAGTATTATAAAATAATAACAACAGAAACTCTTTTAATATGGGGAGAAAAAGATCAAGATACTCCTCTAAAAGATGCCTATTATTTGCAAAATCACATCAAAAACTCTGCTTTAATTATTTACCCCAAAGCAACACACTTTTCATACCTTCAATATCCAAAACTAACCAATAGTATCTTAGAAGAATTCTTAAAAAACTAAAAAAGAGATTTCTCTCTTTCTTTTTTATTCCAATAAACTAAAACGTTTCAACTTTAAAATGTCCATGATAATGAGATTCACTTGAAGAGACATTTTCATCAATCCAAACATGAATTTGGAAATTTTTCAAACTACTTTGCTCTAATGTATCTTCTAAAACAATTCTAGAATCAGAATTCAAACTTTTTACATGAACTCCATCTAAAGAATAATGAATAGAAGAAATATCAAAAAGATGACCTCTACAGCCACACTTATCAATCATATAATCATCTTCAACAAAAACAATACGATAATGAAGAGAACAATCTAAGTGATTTTCAATTGTTAAAGGAACTGTATCTGATTGAAGACCTTCTTGATCACTCATAATATGATTACTAGTTAAAGTTACAATCCCTCCAGTTGTTTTTATAGAAGAGTCCAGATTGTTAAGCTGATAATAATCTAAAACAACATCACTATTAACTCGTAAGGTAAAATATCCAATAAAACAAAATAATAGAAAAAAGAAACTAACTAAAATAATAGTATATTTTCTCTCATTCTCCTTAATTTTTTTAATAGAATGGGAAATATTACTAGAAGAGTTTTTCAAAATAACATCTTTCTTTACTTTTACTCCATGAATTCTAGCCATTTAAATCACCCTATCTTATATAAATAAGTATATCAAAAAGTAGGCCAAGAAAAAAGAAAAAGTTAATACTTTTTCTATGGTTGTAGTCTCGTAGGACCTCTAAATAAGAATTGTGTTTCTTTGACACTAGGAATTCCAAGAAGTAACATAGTAAGTCGGTCAATTCCAATCGCAAACCCACCATGTGGAGGGCATCCATGTTTAAAGAAATCTAAGTAGAAAGAAACATCTTCTCCTAATCCCTTTTCTTTGGCATTCTTAACAATTTCTTCGTAACGATGTTCTCTCTCAGCTCCTGTTGTAATCTCAACTCCACGCCATATTAAATCATATCCCTGTAAGATACCATTTTCATCTCTCATATGATAGAAAGCTCGTTTTTCTGCAGGAAAATCAATAACGAATAAGAATTCAGAATCAAATTTATCTTGAGCAAGTTTATAACATAATCTTTCAGCTTCTGTTGTTAAATCATTCTTTTCATCATCATCAACTTTATAATTATATCTTTCTTCTAATTCTTTATAAATATCAGCTAACCTCATCTGTGGAAATTTACCCTTTGGAACAACAATTTCTTGTTCAAATACTTCTTTTACTTTCTCTCCATATTTTTCATTCAATTTTTCAAAAGTATAAGTAAGCATTTCTGCCTCTAAATCCATAACGTCTTGAAAACTATCAATATAAGCAAACTCTACGTCAAATGAAGTAAACTCTGTAGCATGTCTACTAGTATTAGAATTCTCTGCTCGAAAACAAGGAGCAACTTCAAATACTTTTCCAAAACCACTAGCTAAAGCCATTTGTTTATAAAACTGTGGACTTTGAGCAAGATAGGCTTTACGATCAAAATATTTTACTTCAAATACTTCACTACCAGACTCTGATGCTGCCCCAATTAACTTTGGTGTATGTATCTCCATAAATCCATGATTATATAAATAATCTCTCATATGACGTACCATTTCACTTTGAATTTGAAACATCAACAAATTCTTTTCACTTCTAAGATCAATATAACGATAATCTAATCTCGTATCTAAATTAACGGTAGAAATATCTTTATAGTTAAATGGAAGTTCTCCCGTATTTTTACTAGTTACTTCTATATTACTTGGAATAATCTCTTTACCACCCATTTTAACTTTAGGAGCCTCCATAATAACACCAGTAACTTTTAAAGTAGATTCAACACTTAATTCATCAACAATAGAAACAAGTTCTTTATTTTTTTCTTCACTCTTTTCAATAGTAATTTGTACTTTTCCAGTTTCATCTCTTAAAACAATAAATTGTACCCACTGTAAATTACGTACACTATCAACAAATCCACAAACAGTAATCTCTTCATTATAATGATCTGCTAATTCACATATTTTCATTTACTCTTCCTCCTCATGATGACAATGTCCACAACATTCATGTCCCTCTCCATGATGGCCACAATCACAATCATCATCTTCTTGTTCCATTAAATTTAATTGCTCATCTAAATAATAGATTAAGACATCTAAACTGATAATTTCTTCTTCTTTAGTTTGATTATTTTTAATTTTTACTTCATTATTATTTAAATCTTCACTGTTCAAAACACAAGTAAATTTAGCTTTCAAGCGATCAGCTTGTTTAAATTGTCCTTTTAAGCCTCTACCCGTATATTCTGTATCTACAATAAATCCAGCTAAACGTAATTCTTGACATAAATAAGCAGCATTCTTCTTCTCATCTTCATTGACATACATGATAAATAAATCAATATCTTCAACAATTGGCAATTTTACTTTCTCTAGTTCAAGTGCCATGACAACTCTACCAAGACCAGTCGCAAAACCAACACAAGGGGTTTCAGGTCCATCTAGTTGATTGACAAGTCCATTATATCTTCCACCTGCACCAATCACATTATTAGAGCCAAATCCTTCTACTTTAGCTTCAATTTCAAACACCGTATGATTATAATAATCAAGTCCACGTACTATATTAGGATTAATTTCATATTCAACTTGCATAATATCTAAATATTCTTGAACCTTTTCAAATCTATCACGACTTTCATCATTTAAATAATCAAGTGTCTTAGGAGCTTTCTTTAAAATTTCATTATCTTGATCAACTTTACAATCCAAAATACGTAAAGGATTTTTCTCTAATCTTTCTTGACAATCTTCACAGAATTCTCCAATATATGGTTTGAAATAATGAACTAAAGCATCACGATATTTCTCACGAGACTCATGATCTCCTAGAGTATTTAAGTTTACTTTTATTTCTTTTAAACCTAACATTTTATATAGATTAACTGCTGCACTAATGATTTCTGCATCACTTAAAGGATCATCACTACCTAGAATTTCCATCCCAAATTGTGTAAGTTCTCTATCTCTTCCAGATTGTGGTCTCTCATATCGATACATAGTACCATTATAATAAACTTTTACAGGTTGATTAGGATCTCCATACATTTTATTTTCAATATAACTACGGACAACTCCAGCAGTACCTTCAGGTCTTAAGGTAATCGCTCTGCCACCCTTATCTTCAAAATCATAACTTTCTTTTGTTACAATATCAGTAGTCTCACCTACTCCTCTATGATATAACTCAGTAGCTTCAATAATTGGAGTACGAATATAACTATAATTATATTTCTCCATCAAAGTATCAATTACACTCTCAACATATTTCCATATCTTAGCTTCTCTACCAAATAAATCATGACAACCCTTTTGCTTTTTTATCATTCTATCCCTCCTAAATAAAAAGATGCCACCTCCAAAGGACGAGTTTCCCCGTGGTGCCACCTTATTTTTTACTTTAAGTCCCGATAACGTAGGAAAACGCTTCTTATTATTAGGATGTCTTCATATCAATTTCTTAAGTATTTCCACCAACCATACTCTCTCTAACAAGAATAAATAATATTACTCTTTCCCAAGAAGTTATCTATATTATAATTCAAATTCTACTAGATTACAATTCTTTTTTATGAATAAATAGTCATCATAGTCTTTCTATCTCTTCAATACTTAAACCAGTAATCTCAGAAATATCAGTAATAGAAATATTCTTTTCTTTCATCCGACGAGCATTCTCTAGATTTTTTTGTTTTTCTCCTTCTGCTCGTCCTTCTACTATTCCTTCTGCTCGTCCTTCTGCTCGTCCTTTTTTTATTCCTTCTACTCTACCTATTTCTATACCTAAAGTTCTTCCTTCCTCTAATCCCTCTCTCTTAAATTGTTTCCTTAAACTATTCTCTATTTTCCTGTTATCTTCTTCTGCACTCATATACTCATAATAAAATGGATTTTCATTCACTCTTTTTACTTCACTCATATATTTATGAATCACCCGATCTTTCTTTGATAATTTCTCTAATTCATTTAACCCTAAGTCCATCATAATTAGATATTTATAATCCTTTATTCCTTTTTCATCATTAGAGTACCATAAGTTCATATAATAATCCATATTAAATTCATAAATAAACAAGTTATTTACATATTTTTCTTTATCTACATCTTGTATTTGATAGATTCTTAATGCTTTCTTTTTCTTTCCAAGTCCATAAGTAAAATTAATTTGAATAAACATTGTATCTTCACTATAATCTTCTCCAGTTAAAACTTCATGAGAATAAGTACTACAAATATAAGAAAAGTTTCTAGGTCTTACATAATCCCTCATTTCTGAATTCACTTCTATTTGAATATTTTCTTTATCTGTTTTGATATGTAAATCAAAATGCTTTCTTCTGAAATAAATATTATCACTATTTTTTTCTAAATTAAAATAAGTAATAGTCTCTATTTTAATAGATAATATACTCTCTAGTAATACTTTTAATAAATCTTCATTCTTTTCATTCAAAAATACTTCTTTAAAAGCCCTATCATTTCTACAAGTATAAAACTTTCTCTCTTCCATTAATTTCCCCCTTAAAAAAGTTTTCTTCGCGAAGTAATTTCCTTTATATCAAACAAAAAAAGAAAAGTAAAACTCTACTTTTCTCAAATTCATACAAATTTCTAACACCTTTTCAAATATCTACTAAATAGATTTAACAAAAGCAGGAAGTTATTCTCTTCAATTTTAAAAATCCATACAAATTTCATTTTTTTAATTTACTCATTGGTAAGTGTTAAAGTACCTGAATCAATTGGTAAATTAGAATAATTAGCATCTCTTAAAGTAAATGTTCTAACTGCTCCAGTAGGGTTTTCTACT
>CAMOGG010000029.1 GCA_946614095.1 uncultured Caryophanales bacterium
GAGAAACTGGCGGAGAAACTGGTGGAGAAACTGGTGGAGAAACTGGTGGAGAAACCGGTGGAGAAACCGGTGGTACTACAGAAGAACCTGGTGAAGAAAGTGATGATAATCTTTGTGTTAACGAAAAATACTATTATGAAGAAGATATTGACTTAGGACTTACAAGATATACAGGTCAAGTATATGAGGTTTATGCTACTGTTAAAGATAGTTATTCTGCTGTTCTTGACATTCCAGCTTCAGAATATGTCGTATATGATGATGAGGTTCCTGAAGTTCAATCTGCCTATGGTGTTATGAGTGGAGAGGAATATTCTCCTCATACCATGAAAGTAGGTTTTGTTGTTTCTGATCCATACGATACTTATAAAATCTGTGTAGGAGATGAAAATGAAGCTAGCAAATGTACAAATTATGTAGGATTTGATTCTACACATGATTTTAATGGTACGAATTTAAAAAATTATTCTTTAGATTATACAGGAACTTGGACGTTAAAAGTTAGTGATGTTAATAATGAGTCAACTTCAGAAACACAAACATTCTATCTATTTGTAAAAGATTCCTATGGTCATGTTAGTAAAGGGTATAATTTTGAATATTCAAATTATGAAACTTGTAAAGAGACAATTGATACGGATACACGGGAAGAGTATTTTATTGAAACTCAAGGTAAAGATAAAGATGGAAATATTATAAATCCAGATCCTGTTGTTTATAATGGAGTTACTATTGAAAATAATGAGGCTATCTCTTCAACTCGTTGTAGTGGAAGATGCTATAGTTGGAATAGTATAACTGAAGATTTAGCAAGAAATATGGAACGTTTTAATGATTCTGGTAATCCAGATTTAAGTGCAAGTGATACTGTAAAAGAAGGAATATTTGGTTATTATAAGAAAAGATTAACTTATCGTGATAAATATATTTCTAGTATTTATTGTGCAAAAGATAATGACACTTTCGAAGTTGTTCGTATGGGTTGTGATTATGTTGATTGTTTTTATAATCCAAAGTATATAGTAGATCCTAATTCAACCACTACAGGAGGAGAAGATGCAGAAGAGACCAATTTAGTTATTGATTCTAATAAGGAACCATATTTGAATTATGCGATTGGTTTAATTGTTCGTAAAAGTGATGTTGATATTATTTCAACTTATACGAGACCAATTTATCCTGAATTGGAAGAAGGGGACGAACCACCTGTAGGTGAGAATTTAGAACCAATTGGTTGGAAAGAGGATACTTATAAATGTAAAAAGTATTTTAATCTTTATGTAACGTCCTATAATGAAGCAAATCATAAAATTTATTTCCAAAGAACTGATACAAAAATATGCAAAGATTTAATTGATCAGGGCTATTTTACTTTTGATTTAAGTGATGAAGTTCAATATTTAAGGGTTTTAGATAATGATAATATTGTCGATGGAGGGAATTAATCATGAAAAGAAACTTGAAAGAATTTATTGTCAATAATAAAAGAACAATAGTAATTTTAGTGATTGTTTTACTCCTTGTGGTATGTTCCGTTGTTATTTTTAAAAAAATATCTGTAAAACCAACAGAACTTCATTCAGAGTTTTATGAGTTTTCTAGTGATGAGAAAGAAATCAGTGGGACTCAAAGATATAGTAATGATTTGTTAACTAGTGAACATTGTATAGGGGATATTTGTGTTCGGGATGTTACTTTCCACTATGTGAATAAAATCCAGAAGATTGAATATGTTATTTTAAATAATGGTAAGAAAAAAGCAACAGGGTATCTTTATATGAAATATGGTAATCATAAGATTTTGTTATCGTACTCTTCATTAGAACCAGGAAAAACTGTTAAAAATACTTCTCAATTATTTGGAGTAGAATTTGAGCAGCATGATGATTATACTTTGTCAGAGTTAACGGAAGAAGAAAAGGCAGCTATCCATATTGGAGATTAAGTGTAAAAGAATATGTGTTTACTTTACATATATTCTTTTTTCTTTCTATACAAAAGTCTTGTTTTTTGTTAAAATTATACTAGGTGGTCTTATGGATTCTAAAAAAATATCATACATATTAATGACATTTAGCTTTATTCTTATTGTATCTGGTAGTGTATCTTCTTTTGTAGCTGGATTAAAAAAAGATCAAGCAGAGACTTATCGTAGAGTTCATGTTGTTAATGATGAGTTTGAAGTTTTTAGTACCAATACTACTGTTTTTGAAGAGTATCGAGATACTTTATATAAAGATTTTTTGAGTGATTTTTACTTTGATACGATGTATCAGAATGATTCAAAATTAAAAAATCGTTTATCTAATTATGAGAATATTGTAGATGAAATTGCTAAGAATACGAAAGAGTTAAAATCTTTGTGTAAAAATGTTTATTATCCAGATAGTGAAGCTAATAGTAAGTGTTTAAATTATAAAAATATATATGAACAAGTAGTTAACTATTTTGTGTCTGATATAAAACTATATAATGGTTATGTTGTAAAATATAATGAATATGCAAAAGATAAGGAGCAGTTTCTTTCTATTCAAAAGTATTCTACAAAAAAGGATTTTATTGACTATAATGGAGATAAAAAATATGATGGTAAAGAGGAATAGTTATGTTTTATAGAAAGACTATTAAAACTCAAACTAAGAAGTATAAAAAAAGAAGAGTAATTGTAAGTTTTTGTTTATCTTACATTATACTGTTTACTTCTTTTTTGTTTCTTTTTTATGGACCTATCTCATCTTTTCGAGAATTTTGGATTACTAGTGCTATGACTACTATGAATCATCGTTATTTAGCAACTTGGTTTTATTCTGATGATTATATTCAAAAAGTATTGGAAAAGAATAGTATTATAGAAGTAGATGAAATTAGTGATCCTAATCAGATTTCTTTTCGTAGTTATACAACTGGCATTTATAAGAATGAATATGAAAAAGAAATATTAGTAAAAGATGATGATAATGATTTGTATAAATTGATTCCAATTACTGGAAATGGTTATCAAGGTTTTTTGGTGGCGATTTATGATCCGTCTAGAATTCATATTGCGACTACAAATTACTTGGGGGTTAGAGGAGAATCTATATTGACTGTAAGTAAAAGGGAAAATGCTATTATTGCAATGAATGCTGGCGGTTTTTATGATCCAGATTGGAATAGTAATGGTGCGCTACCTCATGGTACTGTTATTTCTTATGGAAATGTAGTTAGTGATTATCGTGATGCTCAAATGGGTGGAGGATTTATTGGATTTACTAATGAAGATAAATTGATTTTAGGAAATATGACAAAAGAAAAGGCAATTTCTATGGGATATCGTGATGCGATTGAGTTTGGACCTTATTTGATTGTAAATGGAAAAAGAAGCTTTATTCGTGGAAATGGGGGATGGGGGATTGCTCCTAGGTCAGCTATTGGGCAGAGAAAAGATGGTATTGTTTTATTTCTTGTTATTAATGGTAGGTTAGCAAATAGTATTGGAGCGGATATGGTTGACTTGACGGATATTATGGAGCGATATGGAGCCTATAATGCAGCTAATTTAGATGGTGGTTCTTCTTCTGAATTAGTAATTCATCAAAAAATTATTAATACTCCTGTTGCTGGAGGGGAGAATGGACTTCGGAATATGTCTACATTTTGGGTTGTTAAATAGGTGGTGATAGATATGTTGTTTTTCAATATGACTATAACATGTAGTAATCCAGAATTAGCTTTTATTTTCAATATTATGAAAAGATTGATTTTACTTATTCAATTTATTGTACCCATATTATTGATTATTTCAGCCATTGTTTCTTTAACAAAACTTGTGAAAAATCCAGAAGAAAAAAATGGTATTAAAAAGATTATGAATCAGTTTCTAGCAGCGGGAATTGTTTTCTTTATTCCTTTGTCTGCTAATGTTGTTATGGGAGTGCTAGGTGAAAATAGTAATTTTAGTAGTTGTTGGATGAATGCTGAAGAAGTAAAAGATAAAAAGGTAGAATATATTTTGATTGAAGAAAATGATTATAAAAAGATATTAGTTGATGCTGATGAGTATGAAAAAGGTAATGAAAAGAAAAGTATTATTCCTAGATATAATTATCAAAACAGTGGTTATTCTTATCATGGTGAAGTGAATGGAGTGATTGGACAAAAACTTGTTGAGGTTGCGAAAACTCAATTGGGTGTTCGTTATCAGAGTATTCACTATGGGCCAAAGGGTTCTGCAGATGAGGGGTTTGGATGTGCGATGTTTGTTGCTTATTGTTATAATCAAGTATATTTTAATGGTGCACGTGGAGATTTTTCTTTAGATTCTAAGCCTCATGAAGCTTTTTATGGAGCTACTACTTTGTTTTGGGCTAATGTTGCTCCAGGTGCTAGCCATTATAATCGCGGATTTGTTGAGGTTCGTCCCGAAGAAGCTATTGCTGGAGATGTAGTTGCTTATATCAAATCAGAGGCTGTTAATCATCCTTATAGTGATCGTTCAAACTGTAATCATGTTGCATTATATACGGGGAATGGTAAAATAATGGAAGCGGGTGGTGGAGATGAGCATAATTTTGATATGAATGCTCCTCATATCCATTTTTTACACTATACTGGATATGGATCTTATTCTTAAATAAGGAGATGATTATGATGAATTGCCAAGATAGTAGTTTATTAGCTATTCTTAGTATTGTGAAAAGAATGATATTATTAATTCAATTAATTGTGCCAGTATTATTAATTACTTGGGGAACTATTTCTTTTATCCGAATGGTTCATAATCCTGAGTTGAAGAATGGCATTAAAAGAATTATTCATCAGTTTTTGGCTGCTTTAATTGTATTTTTTGTTCCTTTATTTGTTAACGTTTTGATGGGATTATTGGGAGAAAATACGAATTTTAGTAGTTGTTGGCTTGAAGCAAATGATAAGATATCACTTTCTAATCAATATTATGAAATAGATAAGAAGGAAAGAAAGAAGATTATTCCTAATGCTGGTGATTATGAAAAAGGTGCTAATTTAGGATTTAGAATTGCTGAGCTTGCGGTACGAGTTGCACCTATTGCGGATCCCGATAGTACAAGGGTATTGGCTCCATGGAATTTTCATCATGATTCGGTATCTGCAAAATGTGGAAGTTATTATACTCCGAACCCTTGGCATCGTCCTTCTTTAGTAGATCCTCGCTATAAAGATTTTGAAAAAATAATGGACGCTGTTATGGATCCTCCTAAATCAGGTAATAAAGCATATGGTTCTTGTGCACAAGCGGCTGCAGGTATCATTCGAGCTATTGCAGATCCTGATTTTGAAACTTCTCATCCTCATGGACAAATTGTTTATATGCAAAATAATACAGAAAAGTGGGATTTGGTATATCAAATGAAGCCTGGTGAGAAGTTTGATGATGTGTGTGAACCAGGTGATTTATTAATTACGGATCAAGGTTGGACTCATTCTATGATTTATGTAGGTAGTGAATTAGCTTCAGAAAAATTTCCAGGAACAAAAGGAAATATTTTTCAAGCAGGATATGATGATTGTGATCATGCTAGGTATCCTAGAATTGATTATATGGGAACAACTCCTGTTCCATTTAATATTTATCGACCAACAGGAGAAGGTAATTTTAAGTACTCTTTTATTGATGTTGATCAGGTATTAAGTTCTTGATTCATGGTAAAAGATTTATATTAAAATTGGGATAAGGGTTGTTTTTCCCTTTTTCTTTTGGTATAATTTTTTAAGGTGAATTATAGTTATGAGTAAGAAGAAAAAGAAGAAAAAAAGGCATTTATTTGGAAAAAAAGAATTTCTTTTTAACTTTTTTAGTTTGCTAGCTATGATCTTAGTTGCTTTATATTTTGGAGGTAGAAGTTTTTATTATTATAGTAAACAAACTATGAATAAAAAGATTGAAGCTCAAACATTAAATGGATTAATCATTCAAAATAATCCTTTAAGTGAAGCAGATGGATTTCATCAAGATAAAGAAGGATATTATTTTAAGGGGAATGTTTCTAATAATTATGTTTCTTTTGCAAATCGATTATTTCGTATTATTCGAGTAAATTCTGATAATACTGTTAAGGTAGTTAGTGAAGATTTAGTTGCTTCATTTCCATGGGGAGAGAAGAGCTCTTATCAAAATTCTAATATTCAGAGTTGGTTAATGAAAACAGCTCAAGAACATTCTGGAGTATATTACCAGACGATTCCTAGTATTGATAAATTCCTTGTTAAAACAACATATACAGAAGATGTATTGAAAGATAATCGTGTTATTACCACTAAAAAGAATTATCAAGAATATATTACTACTTTAAGTATTGATGATTATATATTAGCTAATGGAAAAAGTAGTTATTTAAATATTGGAAAGATATTTTATTTATTGGGATTAAATTCTGATAAAGAAAACTTATATGTAGAAGAAGATGGAAGTATTCAAAGTTGTGATAGCCTTAGTGGATATGGAGTAAGAGTTGTTTTCACTTTTAAAAATAATCTGTCAGTATCTAGTGGAGATGGTACTAAGGAGAATCCTTATATTATTAGTCAGGGAGAAGATACAAATACTGTTGGTAGTTATGTTCAATTGGGAAATGATGTTTGGAGAGTCATTTCTGAAGAAAGCAATGTCTTAAAACTACAGTTAAATAATTATATTTTAACGGGGAAATCAATTGTTCATCTTCCTTATAGTGAATATAATAGTATTTTTGATGTAAGTGATAGAAAGAGTTTAGCGGCTATTTTGAATACTACATACTTGACATCTTTGCCATATGCTGATATTTTATTAGAGATGGATTTTGCTGTTGGGGAAATTAGTGATGATGCTGGGTATTCGTATTTTAATATTTATAAAAATAAAGTATCTAGTAAAATTGGTTTATTAAATATTTATGATTTTCATGTAAATGCTGAATTAGAAGATTATTATCATTTAAATACTACTTCTGAAGTTGGTAGTATGGGTTATGTTTATTATAAAAATGGATTATTAAAAGAAGTTGATGTTAGAGAATCTAAACAAATTGTTCCTGTTGTTTCCATTAAACGTGATATTTTAAAAAGTGGAGATGGAACAGAAAGTAATCCTTATAAAATGGGGTGATTTTTTGAAAAAAAAAGTTCGTTTAAAAATAAGTAAATTTACGATATTGGTGTTTTTACTTGATTTAATTGTAGTAGATGGTTTAATTGTTATAAGTAATGATCGTTTTAAAGCTTTTTGGATTCCTACTGCTATGACAACGATGTCACATAAGTATTTAGCTTATACCTTATATGATGAAAATACTGTTAACCAAGTAATGAGTGAAAATTATATTGAGCAATCTAATGAAAAGATGAATTTAGATGAAATTGTTATTGGTAGTGCTAATAAAAAGAAACATTATTCTAGTAAGTATGAAGAAGAATTGTTTACTCGTGATGAAGGAAATGAAGTTTATAAAACAATTCGAATTACTGAGAGTAAATATAAAGGCTGGTTAATAGCTATTTATGATCCAAGTGATGTTGAACTTGCAGTTTCTTCTAAACTAGGAAAAGCTGGACAATCTGTTAATACGTTAGTTAAGAATAATAATGGACTTGTAGGTATTAATGGTGGTGGTTTCGAAGACTTAGATGGTTGGGGAAATGGTTCTGTTCCTTATGGTGCGATTATTAAAGATGGTAAATTAATTTGGGACCATGATGGTGGTTCTGGAGGATTAATAGGATTTACCAAAGATCATAAGATGTATCTTACTTATGATGAACCAGAGCAAGCTATTGAAGATGGTGTTGTAGAGGCTGTTGAATTTGGTCCTAATCTAATTATTAATGGTAAAACAGCTAAAATTCATGGTGATGGCGGATGGGGTACTGCTCCACGAAGTATCATTGCTCAAAGAAAAGATGGAGTTGTTTTATTCTTAATTATTGAAGGTAGACTTCCTGGATATAGTACTGGCGCTACGATGAATGATGTCATTGATATATTACTTCGTTATAAAGCTTATAATGCTTCTAATTTGGATGGAGGAGCTTCTTCTACCATGAGTATTGAAGGAAAGCTTTGGAATCGTCCTAGTGCTGGTGCAGAATATGGTGGAAGAACTGTATCTAATGCTTGGATTGTTACTAATAAGCAGAATAAACCTGCACAAGCACCTAATAAAAATAATTATAAGTAGAGGAAACTCTACTTTTTTTGTTATAATAAAAATGGTGATATTATGAGAAAGTTTATTGTTAGTGATTTACATGGCAGTGGAGAAGTATATGATTCTATTATGGGATATTTAGAAAATATTTCTTTGACTGATGAAGTTCATTTATATATTAATGGAGATTTAATTGATAGAGGGATTGATTCTTATCGAATGTTAGAAGATGTTATGGATAGAGTTCATGGAAAGGGAAATATTCATGTTCATTATTTAGCTGGAAATCATGAATTGATGATGTATCAAGCTTTATTAAAGAGAAAACCAGGTAAAGCATTTCATCGTTGGTCAGATTGGATGATGAATGGTGGATGGGTTATTGAAGGAGAATTAGACGCTTTGGAAGATGGAGAAAAAAGGTGTGAAGAGTTGAAACAGTTTTTAGGGAAATTGAATATTTATCAGAAGTTTTCTGAAATTATTGATGGAAATCAATTATTATTAGTTCATGCACAAGCTCCAAAAGAAGTTTTTGATGAATGTCATATGAAGTTATCTGATAATGATAAAAGAGTTGAAACAGCTGTTTGGACTAGAGAAGAGGTACGAGATTCATTTTTCTTTTATGTAGGTGAAGTAATTGGATATAATCGCATTGGAAAAGAAGGATTTCTTACTATTATTGGACATACTCCTGTTAGAAAAAATCCGGGATTTAAATATAAAGAGAAAAATCATTATATCAATATAGATGGTGGATGTGCTGCTTTTGCGACTGGTCATTTTGAATATAATCATGTTCCTTTTGTAGAGGTTTTTGATGATCATCTAGATATTATTATTTTCAATCATAATAATGAAATTATAGATGGTTATCAGTATGATGGACAATTTGAAAAGATGGATGATGATGAATTAGAGAAAAAAAGATTGTTTCTTGATCATACTTATGATAATTGTGAAGATAAGGCTAAACAATTAATTAAAGAATTAGTAGATTAATATGAAAATAAGCAGATATCCGTGCTTATTTTTATTTTTTTATGGTATAATGTTTTATAGTGAAAGGATGGTTCATATGATGAAGATAATGGATGGAAATGAAGCGGCAGCTTATGTTTCCTATAATTTTACAGAGGTAGCTGGTATTTATCCAATTACTCCAGCTAGTCCTATGGCTGAACTTACAGATAAATGGAGTAGTGAGGGAAAGCTTAATTATTTTGATACTCCTGTAAAAGTAGTAGAAATGGAGAGTGAAGCAGGAGCTGCTGGAATGGTTCATGGTTCTTTACAAGCTGGTTGTTTAACTACTACTTATACGGCAAGTCAGGGACTTTTATTAATGATTCCTAATATGTATAAAATTGCAGGAGAATTACTTCCATGTGTTATTAATGTAGCAGCACGTAGTTTAGCAACACATGCTTTATCTATTTTTGGAGATCATCAAGATGTTTATGCAACACGTAGTACTGGTTTTGCGATGCTTGCTTCAAGTTCTGTTCAACAAGTAATGGATTTGACTGGAGTTGCACATCTATCTGCTATTAAAGGAAAAGTTCCTTTTGTAAACTTTTTTGATGGTTTTCGTACCAGTCATGAATTACAAAAAGTAGAAGTTATTGATACAGATAAATTAAAAGGATTTATTGATGAGAAAAGTTTAAAAGAGTTTCGTTCAAAAGCAATGAATCCTAATAAACCTACTATTCGAGGAACTGCTCAAAATGAAGATATTTATTTTCAAGCTACAGAAGTTAGAAATGAATACTATAATAAAGTTCCTGATATTGTAAATGATTATATGGCTAAGATTAATAAAATAACAGGAAAGAATTATAAACCATTTAATTATTATGGTAGTCCTACTGCTAATAAAGTGATTGTTGCGATGGGTTCTGTTTGTGAGACCATTCGAGAAACAGTAGAATATTTAGTTAAAGAAAAGAATGAGCCAATTGGATTGATGGAAGTACATTTGTATCGTCCATTTAGTGCAAAATACTTTTTAAATGAATTACCTAAAAGTGTTAAAAAGATAGCTGTTTTAGATCGTACAAAAGAGCCAGGAGCTAGTGGAGAACCATTATATTTAGATGTTATTCAAACAATTAAGAATGCAGATGCTAGAGTTAGTGTTTATGGTGGAAGATATGGATTATCAAGTAAAAATACTACTCCTGCTATGATTAAAGGAGTTTATGATTTTCTAGACACAAGAGAAGTACATCATAATTTTACTGTAGGTATTTTAGATGATATTACAAATTTAAGTATTCCATATGATGAAAAATTTATGCTACCAAGTGAAGCAGCTGAATTTTTGATTTATGGATATGGTAGTGATGGAATGGTATCTGCTTCTAAGGATTTGATGAAGATTACAGGAACTTATACCAATGCCTATGTACAAGGATACTTCCAATATGATTCTAAGAAGAGTGGAGGAGTAACGATTGCTAATCTACGTTTTGGGAATCATCCAATTGCTAGTACTTATTATGTAGAAAAAGCAAATATTGTTGTTTGTACAAAAGATAGTTATCTTCATCGTATTAAAATGTTAGAAAAAATTACTGATAAAGGTGTATTTATATTAAATACAAATAAGAATCCTGATGAAGTACTTGCTATGATGAGTAATCATGATAAGAAAATTTTACAAAGTAAGCATGTTAAGATGTTTGTTGTAGATGCTAGTAAAATTGCTAGTGAGGCTGGTATTCCTGGTAAAATTAGTACTATTAT
Organism: uncultured Caryophanales bacterium; assembly: GCA_946614095.1. Classification (GTDB taxonomy): domain Bacteria; phylum Bacillota_I; class Bacilli_A; order RF39; family UBA660; genus UBA3789. Next base: position 10,896 of record CAMOGG010000029.1, read on the forward strand.
GGAAACGATATTATTTAAACTTGGTAAGATAGTTGATTTTAATTTTGCTGTTCAGAAGATTAAAGAAAATCTATCTGTAAAGTTTGCCAATAAAGGTGGAAACTTGGTTGAAAAGAATATTCAAGCAATTGATGCTTCTTTGGAATCTTTAATTCCAGTAAAAGTTCCTTTTGTTGATTTTGATGAGGAAATCACTAAGAAAAAAAGTTTATTTGAAGTCATTGATTCTATGGAAGGAGATTCTTTACCAGTTAGTCGTTTTGTTAAAATACCAAATGGTGAATTTGAAGCAGGTACTTCTAAATTAGATAAACGAGATAGTAGTGAAATGGCTCCTTGTTATGATTCTGATAATTGTATTCAATGTAATATGTGTAGTTTGGTTTGCCCTCATGCTGTTGTTCGACCATTCTTATTAGATGAAAAAGAAGTGATTGATGCACCAGAGTCGGTTAGTAGACATTTAAAAGATGCCAATATTAAAGATCAAGATTTAAAGTTTACTATTGGCGTTAGTTTGCCAGATTGTACAGGTTGTGGATTATGTAGTGAGGTTTGTCCTGGAAAAGCAGGAGCCAAAGCACTTGTTATGAAAATGAAGAGTGAACTATTAGAAGACAAGCGTGATGAAGAATATAAATATCTATATGAAGAAGTAAAGCCAAAAGAAAATGTTATGCCTGATACAACGGTTAAGGGAAGTCAATTTAAGCAACCTAGATTTGAATTCCCAGGTGCTTGTGCTGGTTGTGGGGAAACTCCTTATTTAAAACTATTGACACAGTTATTTGGAGAGAGAATGATTGTTGCAAATGCAACTGGATGTTCTTCTATCTATGGAGCAAGTACTCCATCTATGCCATATACGATTCCTTGGGCTAATTCTTTATTCGAAGATAATGCTGAATTTGGATTTGGTATGAGAATTGCTGATCAAGCAATGAAAAAACAGATTGTTACTTTAATTGAAAATCATATTCATTTGGTTAAAAAAAGTGAATTAGATATCTATAAAGCATATTGTGAAAATATCACGGAAGAGACAGCTAATGCTTTGTTAGAAGTTATTGATGAGTCTAAAATTGATCGTTTAAAAGATTTAAAAGACTTTATTGCACCAAAATCAGTATGGATGATTGGTGGAGATGGTTGGGCTTATGATATTGGTTATAATGGAATTGACCATGTTTTAGCAAATCGTGAAAATGTTAATATCTTAGTATTGGATACTGAAGTTTATTCTAATACTGGTGGGCAAGCATCTAAATCTACTAGAACTGGGGCAGTTGCCAAATTTGCTGCAAGTGGAAAAGAAACTGCTAAGAAAAACTTAGCAAAGATGGCTCTTTCTTATCCTCATGTTTATGTAGGAACTATTTCATTAGGAGCAAATGCTATGCAAGCTATAAAAGTTATGAAGGAAGCAGAAGCATATAATGGACCAAGTATTATTATTGCTTATGCTCCATGTATTGCTCAAGGAATTATTAAAGGAATGAAAAATAGTATTCAAGAAGAAAAAGAAGCTACACAGTCTGGTTATTTCCCATTATTCCATTATCATCCAGAAAGTAGAGAATTTAAGGTTGATAGTAATGCTGATTTTTCTAAATATGAAGAGTTTATGTTAGGAGAAGATCGTTATCGTTCTTTGAATAAGTTAAATAAAGCAGGAGATCAGTTATTAAATCAAAATAAAGAGCAAGCTGAACAAACTTATGAATATTATCAAAGTTTACAGAATAAGGAAAGTGAATAGTTCATTTTCCTTTTTAATTTTGTAATTTGAACGATCATATTATTTTGAACATTTTTTTCTTCCTTTTTTTTAACTTTTATGGTATAATATTGCCAGTTTAAGGGGTGGGGAGTATGGAACAATATGAAGAATATATTGAAGATGAAGATTTTAATGAGTTAGAGTCTTATGAAGAATATGATTCTAATACTAGTAAAACTACTGATAATGATCAATTGGTGTCTATCTTTTCTTTAATTTCTACATGGTTTATTCGTATTGGAATTGTTATTGCAATTATATTATTAATCGTATTTTTTATTACAGGAAAGGTAATGACAGCATTCTTCTATGTAATAGGACTAGTAGTAGCATTTCTATTTGGATATGGTTTTATGTATCTATTAGATCATTTTGTATCTACTGATTAATTATAATAATAAGATAGGTGAGAGTAATGAAGACTTTAAAAAATTATCCAGAAAAAGAAATTGTTCGACTAATTCAAGAACATTGGATTGATGAAGATGATTTAGTTGAATCTGGAATTTGTCCAGTTTGCTTTAATCAAGAACATAATAATGTTTTGTATGGTAAAGATATGATATTATATGAGGATGATGATTTTGTCTGCTTTTTTGAAGATGAACCTAGAGCGGAAGGGCATGTTGTTATTTATTCTAGGAAGCATTATTCAGATTTATCTGATATGGATTTTAGTGTTGGACAAAAAATATTCTCTTTTACTCAAAAAATGATATCTTTGTTAAAAGAAGTATATCATGCAGAAAGTGTATACTTATGTAGTATTAATGATGGAGAAGTTTCCCATTTTCAGTTACAACTAATACCTAGATATCATAATGAAAAGACTGGAACTTATAATTTTATCAAACATCGAAGACCATATGTGGAAGATTCAGAAAAAGAAAAAAAGCTTCATATATTATTATCTAGAGACTTTTCATAAAAAAATTACAGTAAAAAAAAGACGTCGGCAAACGTCTTTTTTCATTTTAATCTAAGAAGCTGGACCCCCTGAGGCCAGCTTCCAAAAAGAATAAAAAGGGGTTGGCTAGTGTGATACTAGCGACCAATTCGCCTAATTCCGAATTGGTGATTACTATACTAATCGAAAAGGAATGTTTTGTCAACAAAAAAATGAAAAAATTTGTATTTTTTGTAGTAAAAAAGCTAAAATCTTTTTCTTTCAAAAAAATATTCTTTATGGTATAATATGCAAGAAGGAAGTGGTTGTATGGCAGAATTAAAAGATGTTAAGGGAATTGGTCCTAAATCTCTTTCTTTACTAAATAAAATAGGTATCTTTACTATAGATGATTTAGTTACTCATTATCCTTTTCGATATGATGTATTAAAGCGAGATGAATTGTCTAATATTGGAGATGGAGAGAAAATTATTATTGATGGAAAGATAGAAAGTGTACCTATTTTAATGCGTTTTAAAGCAGGACTAAATAAAATGAATTTTCGACTTGTTACTCCTTCTGGAGTTGTTGGTGTTTCTATTTTTAATCGAGCTTTTTTAAAAAGTAAATTATTAGTAGGAACTGATGTTATCGTTATTGGAAAACTTGATAAAAGTAAGAATGTAATCACAGCTAGTGATATCAAGTTTGATATATTATCTAATAAAGTTAAGATTGAACCTGTTTATCATTGTACTAGTGGTTTAACAAATAAAAATATGTCTACCTATATTAATATGGCTCTTTTGATGTATGGAAAAGAGATTGTTGATTATATTCCAAATGAATATCAGGAAAGATATCAGTTTGTTAATAAAAAGACTGCTTTGAATATTATTCATAATCCTAGTACTTCTGAGAAACTAAAAGAAGTAACAATTCGTTTAAAATATGAAGAGTTGTTTCAGTTTATGTTTAAAATTAATTATTTGAAACAACAAAAGAAGAGGGAAAAGAATGGCTTGGTTCGTAAAATTTCTAGAGAAAAACTAAATCATTTTATCAATAAAATTCCATTTACTTTGACAAATGATCAGACAAAGGCAATTGATGAGATTGTGAAAGATTTAGAAGCACCTCATCGAATGAATCGATTATTACAAGGAGATGTTGGTAGTGGAAAAACAGTTGTTGCCTTTACAGCAATGTATGCGAATTATTTATGTGGTTATCAGAGTGCTTTAATGGCACCTACGGAGATATTGGCAACTCAACATTATTTAAATTTATGTGAATTTTTTAAAGATACTGATATACAAGTTGCTTTGCTAACGGGTTCTATATCAAAAAAAGAAAAGAATGAAATTTATAAAGGATTGTTGACTGGTACGATTCATATGGTTATTGGTACTCATGCTTTGATACAAGATGAAGTAATTTATAACAATTTAGGTTTAGTAATAACAGATGAACAACATCGATTTGGAGTTCATCAACGGGCTAATTTGCAAAATAAAGGAATTAAGCCAGATGTTTTATATATGAGTGCGACTCCGATTCCAAGAACTTATGCTTTGACAATTTTTGGAGATATGGATGTTTCTACTATTAAAGAAAGACCTAAGGGACGACAAAAGATTGATACTTATGTAAAGAAAAATAGTGAAATTACAGAAGTCTTAGAAATGATGTATGAAGAATTGAAGGGTGGACATCAGATATATGTGATTGCTCCATTAATTGAAGAAAGTGAAAATAGTGATTTGACAACTGTAAATGAATTGAAAGATCAAATGAAATTGGCATTTAAAGATAAATATCGTATTGATATTGTTCATGGTAAAATGGCAAGTGGTGCAAAAGATTTAATCATGGAACAGTTTAAAAACAATGAAGTTCAGATTTTGATTTCTACTACTGTAGTAGAAGTTGGAGTAGATGTTCCTAATGCAACTACTATGGTGATTTTTGATGCTGATCGTTTTGGATTGTCTACTTTACATCAACTTCGAGGAAGAGTAGGAAGAGGAACTAGTAAAAGTCAATGTATTTTAGTTAGTGATAGTGATGCTGAAAGGCTTAAAATTATGGAACGAGAAGATGATGGATTTGTTATATCTGAAGAAGATTTCAAATTAAGAGGGCATGGAGATTTATTTGGAACGAAGCAATCAGGAGATATGACTTTTAAGATTGCTAGTATTAAAAATGATTATAAAATATTGTTGCAAGCAAAAAAAGATTCTAAAGAATATTTAGAAAATAAGGATACTGATAATGATTCTTTAAAGAAATATTTAATTCAATCTATTACTAAAGTTAATTAAAAATGTAAAATGAAAATTATTTTTAGAAAGGTAATTGACTTTTTTATAAATATCCTTTATGATTAAGATGCGTGATACATATCACGCCGATATCTCTAACGGTTTTAATGTTAGAGTATATTCAACCGAACCCCCTGAAGAC
>CAMOGG010000030.1 GCA_946614095.1 uncultured Caryophanales bacterium
CTCAGATTCGGACGGCCCCAAAATATAAAAAGCAAAGAATAAGTGTCCGAACGAAGTGAGGACAAAACGAAAAAAATCCAAGCTGGTTTTTAGAACAGAATAGATTATAAATTGTAAAATAGAAATTCATAAATATTTTAAAGTAAAAAAGAGTAAATTTGAATTACTCTTTTTCATTTCCACCAAAAGTAGATCCTGTACCTTCTTCTGGAGTAGTTTCTTTATCGGTATCATCACTAGAAGATGGAGGAGTAATGATTTCTTCTTTTTCGTTATCATCTTCTTCATCTTCTTCGATGATTGTTTTAGGCTTTTCTTCTTTTTCTTTTTCTTTTTCTTTTATATCTTTTTTATTCTTAGTATCTTCTTTCTCATCATCTTTTTTAGAATTAGATAGGGTAAGAGTGACACTTCCTTTTATTAAATCAACTCTCTTTCCAGCAGGATAACTTTGCGAAATAACTGTTCCACCTTTACCAATGAAAGTAACGGTAATACCATATCTTGAGGCAGCAGCTCTGGCTTGAGCTTCTGTATCTCCTGTAAAGTCAGGTAATAGGGTATAACCATATCCACTCTTATATGGACCAGAACCAATTACTTCTTTTTCATATGGGTCATTAATAGAGAAAGTAAACTCTTTAATAATAGTATGTTCTTCTATTTCTAAGTTTTCTTTCATAGCTTGAATAATATCTTTACGACTATATTTATTTGGAACATAATCCCATAATACCATACGAGCACGTTCATCATAAATCATCTGACCTTCACCTTGTAAGAACAATTGTTGAATATTAACTAAGTCTGCATCATCTGAACTTAAACTCTTCTTAATAATATCTTTTCCAACATTATAGAACGATAAGATTTGTTTAGTCGTTAGATTAGTATCCATACTATTAGATACTGTATTTAAGATATCCATAAACTTCGTAACATCAGTTATAGTCTTCATCTTATTAATTAAAGCTTTAACAATAATTTGTTGATGTTGAGCTCTTCCAAAGTCCCCATTGGCAAGTTGTTTTCTGTTTCTTGCATAAACCAAAGCTTCTTCACCATTTAATACTTGATGCCCTTCATGAATACAAACTTCACTTTCACGATTAGAGTTATCTGTACATAAAGTCTTTTCTACATCGACTTCAACACCTCCAACGGCATCTACTAATTTAACAAGTCCTTTAAAATTAATCTTAGCATAATAATCAATATTAACATCAAAATAGTCTTCAATCGTATGAATCATACAATCATTTCCATAAGCTGCGGCATGAGTAATTTTATTTTCAGGTTTTCCACTCCAACAAGCAATTGGAACATAACTATCTCTTGGAATGGATAACATGGTAGCGTTCAAAGTTTTTGGATTAAACGTAATAAGAATTAATGTATCACCATTCGCAATCGCATTCTTTGTTAAAACCTCATCAGTAGAATCAATTCCCATTAATAAAATAGTAAATGGTTCTGTAACAGATTTACCAGATGAAGCAGTTTCAATTGAAGAAGTAGAGGACTTTTTCATTTTTTTATCTTTCTTAATAATAACTTTTGTATCAGTCCCAATATTTTCATATCCAGTAATTCCAGAAAACATGGATACATAATGATCACTAACAAACATAGCGTCTAATTCATTCGCATATAAATCAACTAACATAGAAGTATAGTCATCATATTCCTCTATCTCATTATCATCCTCCAATTTATTCTCGTGTATGATTTCTCTAGGAATAATATATCCTTCAGGGCTTTTTTTATCACTTAAAGTACCAATCTTCATATCTTTGATGTCATGAATATCACTTGCTTCATTAGAACTCATAACCAATAAGTCAGAAGTATAAACAACGGTTTCTTTATTCAAGCTATCTAACTGACCATATATAAAGAAGATACCTCCTCCGATTCCAGCACAGATTAAGGAGTAGAAGAATAATACAAATAAAAATAATGCTTTTTTCTTTTTCCTCTTTAAATGACTATTTGCTTTCAGTATACAAATAAAATCAATTAGTCCCAAGATACCAATCACAATATATCGTAACGTATTTTCAATAGAACTTAATAATAAAATTTCATATATTGCAAAAGCAGATGCTGCTAAAGCAATAATCAATAACAATATCATAATAAAAGAAATAATTTTTCCATTTTTCTTTTCTTTGGTTTTTCCTCTGTTTTTTCCCATTCGTTCCCTCCAAAAAAATAAAAACTCTTATTATAAAATTATATCGAATAAAAGAATATTTATCAAGTCAGTGAAAAAATTAATATAAAATAAATGAAAGAAATGTGTAATAAATCGTCAACAATAACATGAAGTATGATTATTATATATAATCCATGTTATAATAATCATATAATAAAAGAGTATGATTGGATGTGAGAATATGTGTACAAATCAATCACTACAAGGAATATTTAGTATTGTAAAAAGAATAGTACAATTAATTCAAATTATAGTACCAATTCTGTTAATTATTTTTGCATCTATTTCTTTCATGAAATTAGTGAAAAATCCAGAAGAGAAAAAAGGTACAAAAAAAATCATGAATCAATTTTTAGCTGCAGTAATCATCTTCTTTATTCCATTACTAGTAGATGTAACAATGAATTTAGTAGGAGATAAGAGTGAAATTAGTAGTTGCTGGAATAGTGCAAGTGATAAGATGTCTATTAATCAAGATTACCAATTAATTGGAGAAGAAAAAAAGAAATCAATTATAAAAAAAGCTTCAGATTATGAAAAAGGAACATCAAGTGGGAACTTAGATTTTAGTTGTACAAGTAATATTGTAAAATCACAGTTCTCCTGTGAAACATTAAAGATTGTAGAGAAGCATTTGAATGATTTTAATGCCCAAAATTTTAATGAAAAAATCGCTTCATATGGAGGATTTGAAAACTATGCCAAGAGCTTAGGTGGAATATTTGCAGAGTACTATGGTAAAAAAATGCCTAATGAAACTGTGGCAGATTTTCAGCGAGCGTCAGAATATGTTCTAGGGTGGATGTATATGTATGGTTGGGATTACTCGATTGGATGGCCTACAGAAGGACATACACCATGGGGAGAAAATGGATATTCGAAAGATGCATTTTATGTAAATGGAGGTTATGTAGGAACTTATATTCCAGATCACAATTTCTATTCACCTGCTCATTGGATTTATGGAACAGATTTTGATCATATAATTTCTGGTAAAAATGGAGGAGTAGGAAGAATGGCTTCTGCTTGTGGTGATTTTGGCTTATTTGTATATAACAAGATGGGATTAGAAATGCATGATGAAAAGAGATTAGATAATAATATTAGAAGATTAAAAGATTTACAAGTAGGTGATAAAGTAGCATTTTTTGGTAAGGATAATGCTGTAACAGATGATACTGCTAATCATCTAGCTCAAGTTGGAGAAGTATATGATGATCGCGTTGTGATATATGATGGAGCATCAAACTTTCAAGTTCACAAAAACTATAAGCATGTAATAATGATACCAAAAGAAAATTCAGAAAAAGCTGACAAAAAGGCTGTACAAGAAGTTTATGGCTGGCCTAAGAGTTGGATAGGATATAGATTTTATGAATTTAAGTGATTAAATGAGGATGTGAGAATATGTGTACAAATCAATCGCTGCAGGGAATATTTAGTATTGTAAAAAGGATAATGCAATTAATCCAAATTATAGTACCAATTCTATTAATTATTTTTGTGTCCATCTCTTTCATAAAATTAGTGAAAAATCCAGAGGAAAAACAAGGTACAAAAAAAATCATGAATCAATTTCTAGCCGCAGCAATCATATTCTTTATTCCATTACTGGTAGATGTAACAATGAATCTAGTAGGAGATAAGAGTGAAATTAGTAGCTGTTGGAATAGTGCAAGTGATAAGATATCAATTAGTCAAGATTACCAACCAATTGGAGATGAAGAAAAGAAACCAATGATAAAAAAAGCTTCAGATTATGAAGTCGGTAGAGGCGAGTTGGATTTCTCCTGTACAAGTAATGTTGTAAAATCTCAGTTTTCTTGTGATACTTTAAAAATTGTAGAAAAACATTTGAATGATTTTGATGCAACTAATTTTAATAGTGTTATTAATAATAAGTATAGTGGAGACTTTGGACAATATGCAAAAAGTGTTGGAGGCATCTTTGGAGAGTATTATGGTAAGAAAATGCCCAATGAGACTGAAGCCGATTTTCAACGAGCAGCTGAATATGTTCTTGGTTGGATGTATATGTATGGTTGGGAATATATGAACAGTGGTGGTCGACGAGGCAAGTGCAGGGGAAATGATTGCTTTTATGCCAAAGGAGGTTTTGAAGGAAAATTTATTTCTGATCCGGGGATAGCTCCTGCTGGACTTGGACGTGGTAATGATTTTGATCATGTTATTTCAGGACAAAATGGAGGGCCAGGTAGGATGGCATCCGAATGTGGAGATCTTGAAAGTTTTACATTTAATAAGCTTGGAATAAAAATGAAAAACTGGAAATTAACGAACTATACTAAATTTAAAGATTTGAAAGTTGGAGATGCCCTTTGTATGTGGAATTCTAATGGTGGAGGCCATAATGTTATAGTAGGAGAAGTATATGATGATCGTGTTGTATTTTATGATGCTGGAAGTTACTATCCAAACACAAGAAATTATAAGAGAGTAGCTTATCTACCAAAAGAAGATTCTGTGGAAGCAAATAGAGAAGTACTAAAAAAAGTATTTCATTATTATGATAGATGGGGAACTAGAAGACATCATAATTTTCAAGATAGTTAGAAAAAACTATCTTTTTTTCGTCAAAAAATGTCAAGTCATAGAAGGGAGATATTTAGTTTTACACCTATAATTGATATAATATAGTTAATAGAATAATGAGGAGGTATAACATGAAAAGTAGAAACAAATATATATTATTATTTTTATTAACTTTGTTCTTATCAAAAAATGTCTATGCCTTTGATGTAAACAATTATCGTAATAGAAGTCTTTGTGGCTCTTTTGAACTAGCTTCATTTGGAAGAGATGGAAGTATTACCAAAGTAGGTTGTTATTCTAATTATGAATCTGCTAAAAATGAAATGAAAAAGAAAGGTACTGCTGATTTAGGAATTATGACAAAAGTCTCAGGTAGTACTAAGATTATTGATGCTAATGTAGCAATATTAGATTTAAGTGTAAATCCTGAAACTTTAACATACTTTTATACCAATAGTGATCTAACTAGTTCAGCTTATACTTATATGGATACAGGTTCTCTCTATGGAGGAGTAGATGGAGCTCATATAGATACCTCTTATTCCAATGCAAAAGGAGTATGGACTGCAAAAGTAAAAATAGGAAATTTTACTGGATGGATTTCACAATCTACATATGAAATAGTTCCAGAACCATGGATTAAATCGATTAGTACATACACTGTAACAAGTAGTGATATTAGACACAATTATGTTGCGAAAATTCAAAATTCTTATAGTGGCTCAGGTGGTAGAACAATTGGACCTAAACCAGAAATGTTAGGGACAGGAACCTATTATAGTTATGATGGACATTATTTTTATAATAATCTAAGTAAAATGATAAAAGATTATAAAAACAATAATTACAACAATGCTGTAAATAAAAATAATCCATACTATAACTATTATATGTATTTATCGAATCATACAAAAACAACATATTCTAGTGTTAATATTGATGAATATATTCGAAATAATTTAGGTTATAAACAAAATGTTTATGGAAATGCTGCAAGTAGTGGAACATCAAGACTATATGGATCAGGAACATTTTTCTATTATGCTCAGGAAAAGTATGGTGTAAATGCAATTCTCTCACTAAGTTTAAGTAGAAATGAAACTGGTAATGGAACTAGTTACTTATCAGTCAATAAAAATAATGGCTTTGGATTAAATGCTGTAGATTCAAATCCAACACAAGCTGCAAACTGGTATGCATCATTCTCTAGTAGTATTTTAGGATATGCTTCAAAATGGATTACATATGGATATGCTCATCCAAGAGATTGGCGTTACTTTGGACCACAGTTTGGTGATAAATGGATTGGTATGAATGTAAAATATGCTAGTGATACCTATTGGTCAGAAAAAATGGCTGCCAATTATTATTCACTAGATAAAGCTTTTGGACTTCAAGATTATAACTATTATCAATTAGGAGTAGTAACAGGACCAACTACTGCTTATAAAGATCCAAGTACTTCATCAAAAATAATTTATACTTATCCAGAAAGAGAAGATGCCTTAGTAATTATAGGAGAAACATCAGAGAATAATCAGAAATGGTATAAAGTAGTAAGTGATTTAAATATAGATTCTAATTATAACGAAATTACAACAGGTGATTATAATTGGAATAGTGTAGTATATGTTCAAGCAAGTAATGTTGTAAAAATTAATAAAGGAAAAAATAATTATATTAGTCCAAATAATGTTTTTGAATATCAAAATAAAAATTATACATATGACTTATATATTGAAAATACAGAGTTAAAACCAAAAGTAGCAGTAACAACTAAGAATACCCCTTATTATTATGATAGTTCTCTAACATCTAAAACAGGAAATACTTTATTAAAAGATCGTTATGTAATGGTATATACTGCAGCTTATAAAAATGGTATTCCAGTAGCATACTTAGTAACAAGCGACTATTGGTATGATCAAAAAGAATGGGTTAGTGCAGATTCTATAAAGTTTACCAATACAAGTTATGGTAAAGTAAGCGTAACAGTATCAGGAAACCAATATACTTGGGTAAACTATAATACAGAAGATGCGAAATACTCTTTAATAAGTGGATTATATACAAACTCATACGTACCAATAATAGATAAAACAGAAGTAGGTGGAAATACTTGGTTTAAAGTACCTGTTAATCTAACTGGTAATAATAATATCTATGGATATACTCTTGCATCTGCTCCAGGAGTAAGTATAACAGCATCATCATCAATCGTAACAAATACTGCTCCAGTAATTACTGCTAATAATAAATCAATCGAAGTAGGAAAAGATTTTGATCCTAAAAAATCAGTAACAGCTTATGATGCTGAAGATGGAGATTTAACAAATAAAATAGAAATAATGGAAAATACAGTAAAAACAAATGAAGCAGGAGAATATAAAGTAACGTATAGAGTAGTAGACTCGAAATCAACAGAAACAAGGAAAACAATTACTGTAACCGTAAAACCAAACAAAGTACCAATCATCGAAGCAGATAATAAAGAATTAACAGTAGGAGATAACTTTGATTCAAAGAAAGATGTCAAAGCATATGATATTGAAGATGGAGACTTAAAAGAAAAATTAGAAATTCCTGTAAATGAAGTAGATACAACAAAACCAGGTAAATACAGAGTAGTATATGAAGTAATGGATTCTAATAGACAAAAAACTACAAAGGAAATCTTTGTAACAGTAAAAGAAAAAGAAGAAGAACCATCAGAAGAAGAAAAAGTGATAGAAAACATCGATGAAGAAGAAATTGATATGGATGAATTACTAGAACATATGGAGGACGGAGAATTCTATTTAGATAATATTAGCTGGAATAATACAACAAAGAAATTTATTATAAGTGGATATTGTATTATACTAAATCAAAATAACAAAAATAAAGAATATGCCTTAGTATTAGTAGATAAAGATACAGAAGAAGCATATATGACAGATATTTCTAGTTGGACAAAAGATACTCCATATGATTTAGGAGAAGAAAATGGTAAAAGCTACAGCGATTCATGGTTCAAAGGAGAAATGGACTTAGCAGAAGCACCAAATGGAGATTATGATTTATATCTTTTAGCCACAACAGATGATTATTTCACTATCCAACAAGTCAATAACTTTTTAAATCAAAAAATCACTAGAAGAGGAGAAGATTCTTCTCATGGATATAATTTTAAAGTACAACAAAGAACCAAAATTAAAGAAGTAGAATTATCTATTAGAGAAGAATTATATACAACTAGTGAAGCTCCAACAGATCGGAATATGGTAAATGGGTACGATGAGATTACATTTAAAAATAATAAATTATATATGTATGGTTATTCTTATGATTATCAAGGAGTATATGATAACAGTCATTTAGTAACAAGAAAACTAATCTTAGAAAATCAAGATAATTATAAGCAATTCACATTTGATTTAGGTAGTACAAAAGGACCGTTTGATCTAAAAACACTAGATAGTAAAGATAAAACATTTGCTTGGTTTGAAAAAGAGGTAGACCTATCCAATCTAGAAAAAGGAACTTATACATTATATATTTACACAAAGACAAGTAATGCAGCAAATTATGATGAAATTCCAGATATGTTTAAAAGCTTAAAAGAAACAACAACTATCAATGGAAAATCATATACCATTTACTACAACAAAGAAAGAAACAATCGAATTGAATTAGAAGTAAAATAGGGAGTAAAGATACTCTCTATTTTCAATCTTTCGAAAAATATGATATGATAAAGAAAAATGGAAATAATAAATATAGGAGGAAAATGATATGTATGAATTACAAAGAAAATATGCAAAAGTGATTTTAGAATCATGTTTAAAAGTAGAAAAAAATCAACCATTATTCATTAGTTTTAATATTGAAAGAATTGATTTTGTAAGAATTGTTGCACAACTTGCCTTAGAAATGGGAGTAAAAGATATCTATTTTGAAGCAACAGATCCATATTTAAAGTTTGAAGCTTTAAAGCACTTAGATATTGATGAATTAAAAGAATTATCATTTTGGAATAAAGAAATGTGGAATGTCTATGCGAAAAAGAATGCAGCATTCTTAATGTTAGCAAGTGAAAATCCTGGCTTAATGAAAGGAATCGATTCCAAAAAAATCGCTGCTATGACAAAGTATTCCTTAGAGACAAGAAAAGATTTTGATGATATGCGTGACAAGTCCATGTTGGCATGGTGTATTGCAGCTGTTCCAACAAAAGATTGGGCTGAAACAATTTGTCCAGATGCTGAAAATCCACTAGAAGAATTATGGAATAAGATATTTGATATCTGTAGTATCAAAGAAGATGATCCAGTAGCAATTTGGGATGAGAAAATTAAAAAATTAGATATTAGAGCTCAAAAACTAAATGAATATCAGTTTAAAACATTGAAATATAAAAGCAAAAATGGAACAGATTTCCAAATCAATTTACCAAAGAACCACTTATGGGCATCAGGAAAAACTGTCTTAGCAAATGGGAAAGAAGTACTAGTAAACTTTCCTACAGAAGAAGTGTTTACTTCTCCAGACTGCTATTCTGCAGAAGGAATTGTTTATGCTACAAAACCCCTTGCTTATCAAGATGTAATTATTGATCAATTTAGTATTGAATTTGAAAAAGGAAAAGTAAAAAATGCCCATGCAAAACATGGAGAAGACACATTAAAAGAGATGATTGGAATTTGTGACAATTCAGATAGATTAGGAGAAATAGCTCTTGTTCCATATGATTCTCCAATTTCTAATACCAAACAATTATTCTTAGAAACACTATTTGATGAAAATGCAGCTTGTCACATTGCTTTAGGAGACTCTTTCCCAGAGTGTGTAGAAAATGGAGCAACAATGGATAAGGATACTTTACTAAAAGAATATCATCTAAACAAATGTGACTCTCATGTTGACTTCATGGTAGGTAGTAAAGATATGAATATTACTGGTATTACAGAGAATGGAAAAGAAATACCAATCTTTATAGATGGTAACTTTACAGAACAGTTTAATTAAAAATAAAAAACTGAATCAAATCAGTTTTTTATTTTGCTAAAGTGATGGATATACTACTACAAGAATCTGTAGAGCCACCCTTAAAACCATCTATATAGTCTCCTGGATCATATCCATCACGCTCAACACCATTAATAGAAACTTTTAATCCAGGACATTGTCCTTGTAAATAACTTCTTAAAGCACTCGCAGCACTTTCATAAGAATTGTATTGTTGAATAGTAGAAGTAATCTGAGAAGCTCTAAAACTACAAGGTGTACAAGTAGGAGTAGGATCTTCTTTCTTTGGTTCAGTATTAGTATTACTGTTATTATTATTTCCACCATTATCAGTATTTTTGTTATTATTACTATTGTTATTATTATATGTAGAAGAATTAGTATTTTGTCTTTCTTCAACTTCAGATTCTTCTTTTCCATTACTCAAAGTAATGGTGATAGTAGTTCCACTAGATATTTCACTTCCTGCTTGAATAGATTGACTAAGAACAGTATTCTTCTTCTTAGAACTACCTTTATAAATAAAATTATAGTTTAAATGAACTTTATCTAATTTAGAAATTGCTTCACTTTTTGTTAATCCTTCTAAATCAGGTACTTTTTTCTTTTCACCATCACTAATTGTAACAATAATAGTATCTTTATTTTTAATAGCTTCTCCAGTTTTATGAGAATAGCGAATTACTTCTCCAGCTTTCACTTTATCACTAAATTCATGTTTCTCTTCATAATCAATATTATATTGATTAGCCCAAGCATAAAAATCACTTAGACTCTTAAATTTAGGCATTTTTAATGCTCCTCTAGAAATCATTATTTTAACAACAGTTCCTTGTTCAATAATATCTCCTTTAGAGTAGTTTGCACTAACAACATCATTTACTTTTACAGAGTCATCATAAACTTCTTCGAAATTTAATTTTAATTTCTTTTGAATAGCCCATTCTGTGATTTCTGTCATATTCATTTTACTTAACTCAGGAACTTTTATTTTAGGTCCCTTACTAATTGTAACAATTACTCGGTCATCATTAACTTTTACCTTTTCTCCAGCTTTTATATTTTGATCCATTGCTAAACCTTTTTTAATCTTACTAGAAAAGTCCTCTTCAAAATCGTGTCGAAGTTGATGTTGTTTCATATAAAAATCTACTTCAAATTTACTTTTATTAGTAAAATCAATTAACGTAACTTCATCAAATTCTAATTCTTCTCCATAAGAGAATACTAAATGAAGATCTTCATCTCTTTTAAAACTACCACTTTTATCTTGTTCAATAACAGTGTCTTTTGCTTGATCACTAAATGTAAAATCAACAAGAACATTACTTAAATAATTTTCTCGAATAAAAGTAAGAACTCGCTCATCATTCCATCCAATCATACTTGGTAACATAATTTCTTTAGAAGGATTCGGCCCTTCACTTACAGAAACCGTTATTTCTTTAATATTTTTTAAAGAAGTATTTTGAATAACATCTTGAGAAATAATTTGATATTCATCAACCATATCACTATATTCATATTGTTGATGAAGAACAATTTTATTCTTACTTGCCCATTTAACAACAGAAGTTAAACTCTTTCCTTGAAAGTTTGGCATTACTTGAATAGGAGATTGTACGATACTAAAATGATTATTGATTCCTAAAAGAAAGTAACTATATAATAATAAACTACTAAAAAATATCATTCCTTTTTTCTGACGATTATAAGTAATAGATATTACAACAAATAAAATAGTAAATACTGTAATAAGTAAACTATTTATAATTCCAGAAATAGAGGAATTATTATCTAACAGCGTAAACCCAAAAGAAACAAAAGAAAGAATCATTAATAAGATTAAAATCATATTTAAAAGAATATGTTTGTTTTTCTTTTCAATTTTTCTAGGTTGAATTCCTAAATCTTCATCTATTAAATTCTTTAAATCTTGTGTATCTATAACAGAAACAGAAGTAGTATCTGTTTTAAATTCTTCATCATAATCAACATTCTGATCTAAAAAGTCACCTGACATCTCTTCTTCTATTTCTTGTACATCTTCATTATCAACTTCTTCTTCAACAGGTAAAACATCATTTTTTTCTACAATTCTAGATTGAGAAGATGAATGATGATTATTCGACGTATTTTTTTTCTTACGATTTTTTTTCTTCGCCATAAAATACACCTCCATTATTATCTTTATTATATAATAAACAAGGGGAAATAGAAACAAATAACCATTTCTAGGTGTCAAAATATGTCTAATAAAAGTTCAAGTAACAGTTGAATTCCTACCTTTTAAGTAGTAAAATAATCAAAGGAGATGAAAATATGAAAATAACAACGAAAGGAAGATATGCAATTGTAATTATGTTATCTCTCGCTAATCACTATGAAGAGAATACATTTTTATCATTAAAAGACATATCGGAACAAGAAAATATTTCATTAAAGTATTTAGAAAAAATCATGCTAGATTTAAAAAAAGAAGACTTCTTTGTTTCCTCAAGAGGACAAGAGGGTGGCTATAAGTTAGCACATGAACCTAGTTATTATAAAATAGGAGATATTTTAAATGCAGCAGAAAAAGAGCTTGCTCCAGTAAGTTGTGTAAAAGAAGATCAAAGCTGTGAAAAACAAAAAGTCTGTAAAACTTATCCAATTTGGAAAGAGTTAAATGAAGAAATGATGTCTTATCTAAATAGTAAAACACTAGCAGACTATATGGAAAGGAAGTAGAATATGAATAAGTTATTAGATATTAAAAATTTACATACAATGGCAGAAGATGATCATAAGAAAAAGATTTTAAAAGGATTGGATTTGAGTATCAAAAAAGGAGAAATTCATGTTATCATGGGACCTAATGGTTCAGGGAAAAGTACTCTTGCAAATACCATTTTCTCATCTCCTAGATATATTGTTACAGAGGGAAACATCACATTAGATGGAGAAGATATTACAAATCTTCCAACTAATGAAATTGCAAAAAAAGGAGTATTTATGTCTTTTCAAACTCCAGAAGAAATTCCAGGAGTATCTCTTGCTCAATTTTTGAAAACAACAAAACAAAGTATTACGGGAGAAAAAATAAATCTAATGAGTTTCATTAAAGAAATTGATAAATATACAAAAGAATTAAATATGAGAGAAGAATACACCTCCCGTGAATTTAATGTAGGATTTTCTGGAGGAGAAAAAAAGAAAAATGAAATATTACAGATGCTTCTTTTAAACCCAAAACTAGCTATTCTTGATGAGACAGATTCAGGGTTAGATGTCGATGCAATCAAAACAGTTTCAAAAGGAATTAATCTTTATAAGAATAATGATAATGCTGTTCTAATTATTACTCATTCGACCAAAATACTAAAAGGATTAAAAGTGGATAAAGTACATATCTTAGTGGATGGTAAAATTGTAAAAACAGGAGATTCTTCTCTTGCCCAAGAAATTGAAGAGAATGGTTACAAAGAATTCTTAAAGTAGGTGAAAGTATGGCAAAAACAAATGTAGAAGAATACGTAGATGTGAAAACAAGAAATATTTATAATGAAAAAGCAGAGAATAAATCTTTAAAGAAAGAATATGGTCTAACAAGAGATATTATAGAAAAAATATCAAAAGAAAAAAATGAGCCAAAATGGGTACTAGATATTCGCCTAAAAGCATTAGATACTTACTACAAATTAGATAATCCAGATTGGGGACCAGATATAAGCTATCTACATATAGAAGATATCGCAACTTATGTAAAACCAGTAGAAAAAGAAGTGAGAAAATGGGAAGATGTTCCAGAAGAAATACGTGATGTATTTGACAAATTAGGAATTCCAGAAGCAGAAAAAACTTCTCTTGCTGGAAGTGGAGCACAATTTGATTCCGAAACAGTTTATCATAATCTAACCAATGACTTAAAAGAAAAAGGAATCATTTATACTTCCTTTGATGAAGCTCTAAGAGAATATCCTGATTTAGTAAAAGAATATTTCACGAAAGCAGTACCAATTCATGATCATAAGTATATAGCTCTTCATTATGCATTATTCTCAGGAGGAAGTTTTGTTTATATTCCAAAACATACGAAATTAGATAGACCTCTTCAAAGTTATTTTCGTCTGAATGCTCCTGGAGCAGGACAATTTGAACATACTTTAATTATTGTAGAGGAGGATTCAGAACTTCAATTTATTGAAGGCTGTTCCGCTCCTGGATATAATGAATTAAATCTTCATGCTGGATGTGTTGAATTATTTGTAAAAAAGAATGCACACTTAAGATTTTCAACCATAGAGAATTGGTCTAAGAATATGTTAAATTTAAATACAAAAAAATGTTTTGTAGAAGAAAATGGAAAAATAGAGTGGATTATGGGATCATTTGGTTCTAAAGTATCCATGTTATATCCATTAAGTGTATTAAATGGAGAAGGAGCAAGTTGTGAATTTACCAATATTTCATTTGCTGGAAAAGGGCAAAATCTAGATACTGGACTAAAACTAATTCATAATGCTCCAAGAACAACTTCTGTAGTAAACTCTAAATCTATTTCAAAAGATGGTGGTATATGTACCTTTAGAAGTAATGCCTGGGTAAAAAAACAAGCAAAAGGATCAAAACTATCCATCTCTTGTGAATCGTTAATGATGGATAGTATATCAAGAAGCGATACGATTCCTGTAGATACGATAGAAACAGATGATGTAGAATTTGCTCATGAAGCAACAGTTGGTAAAATCAGTGATGAAGCAATCTATTATTTGATGACAAGAGGACTTAGTGAAAGTGAAGCAAAAGCGTTAATTGTACAAGGTTTTGCAGAACCAATTGCGGCATCATTCCCAGTAGAATATGCCGTAGAAATGAATCGTTTAATTGGATTAGAACTAGAAGGGACGATAGGATAGTATGAAATATAGATTAAATAAATTAACACCGAAAACAACGAATCATTTTAAAATAAATGACTTTGAAATAGAACTAGAAAAACCAATGGTAAAAGAAATATCAAACTACCAGATAGAAGGAAAAGAACTAGAAAAAATAAAAGTAAAAACAATAGTTAAAACAAAAAAACTAGAAACAAAAATAGGACTAGATTTTCCAAAATATTTAGAAATAAAAATAACAATCCCAGAAAACATAAGACTAAAGGATCCAATCCAATTAACTCATTCCTTTCAAAAAGAAGAACTTCTACCAACAAACATTATCATTCACTATGAAAAATCATCAGAAGCAAACTTCATTATAAAATATGATTCAATTGATTCTAATATTCATTGGAACTATACAAAGGAAAACATATCTTTAGAAGAAAATGCAAAAGGAAATATTACATATTGGAATAATCTAAATCAAAAGAGTATTAATATGATTGCTTTTGAAGGAGAGATAAAAGATAATAGTAATCTTACTCATAATCTAATTGATAATGGAGGAAACATAAGAGTATATAATGCTGATATAGATAACAAAGGATATCATGCCGAAAACATCTTTAATATGATTTATATAGGGAAAGGAAATCAAAAAATTGATATCAATTACAATTTTAAAAATATCAGTAAAAAATCAATCAATAGACTAACTGTAGAAGGAGTATTATCAGATTATTCAAAAAAGAACTTTAGAGGAATAATAGACTTTAAGAAAGAATCAGTTGATTCAATTGGAGAAGAAAATGAAAATTGTGTTCTTCTTTCCAATACTTGTAAATCAACTTCTCTTCCTATGTTATTATGTGAAGAAGAGAATGTAGTAGGTTCTCATGGAGAATCATCTGGTAAAGTATCTAAAGATAAATTATTTTATCTAATGTCTAGAGGATTCTCAAAAAAAGAAGCAGAACGTTTTATTGTAATGGCAAACTTTAATAACATCATAAAAGAAATACCAAATATACAACTACAAGAAGAAATAAAAGAAATAATTTCTAATTCAATTTAAAAACTATTGATTAAAAATAAAATAATAGTATATAATAAATATAAGGAAGACATGTCTTTTTGATCAGACGAATTCCTTTTGGAATGCATCTGGAGTCCTTAGGACTCAGATGTTTTTTTATCTACTGAAATAATACTACAAATATTAAAACGAATAGAACGATAATAATCATATATAGAGCTTTTTCTCTTATAGTCATACTATCCCTCCTTTCATAAGGTACCGACCCCCTACAAAAGGAAACATCTAAGAAGTGTCTTCAATTGTATTATTCGAAAAAAATATATTTTTTT
>CAMOGG010000031.1 GCA_946614095.1 uncultured Caryophanales bacterium
ATAATCAATTACTAAGAATTGAAGAAGAATTAGGAAACTAATTCTTTTTAGTTTTCTATATTTTTTTTTTTGTGTTTGTGCTATAATGATGGTAGTATTGAAAATAGGGTGTGGTATAGTGCGGCTTTATGTACAAGAAAAAAATAGTTTACTTAAATTTAATTTGCCTGCGAAAGTAGATGGATCTATGCTTTTTTCTTTTCAATCTACTAATGGGATTGAAAATTCTTTGAATATAGATGCTGTTGATGGTAAATGGATTTTAAATAGTAATGGGAATATTAATATTATTGGAGCCAATAATAGTTTTCTTGAGAAGGTTGCCTTGTCTGACTATATGTGTATTCCAGTTTCTATTACTGGAATATCCGATTATATTTGTATTTTTTGTTTGCCTTCTACTGAAGAATGCTATTATAACTATCCTATAGGGAATTTAACAAATATTACTATTGGTAAAAGTTCTGATAATAATATAGTTTATCAACAGAATATGATGGCTGATCATCATGCTGTCATTCGCTTTGAGAACAATAGTTGGTTTTTGTATCCTGTTAGTCTTGATTCAAAGATTTGTATTTATGTTAACAATCAAAGAGTATTAAAAGCTACTCCAATTTTTGCTGGAGATATTATTTTTATGAATGGTTTGCGTATAGTATGGATGAAAAAAGCTTTTATTATTCCAATGGCTAGTGAATTATATAGTGTTAATAATATTGTACCAACTAATTCTGATACTTTTGTTAATAATACTAAGTTTACTCCAGTATCTGAATTGGAAGAAGGTGTTGTTCTTTTTGGTGAAAATGAATGCTTTGTTCATACTCCCAGGATTAAAAGTGTTTTAGAAAAGGAAGAGGTTAAAGTTGATGCTCCTCCTCCTAAAATTGATACAAATAGTAGTACTCCATTTCTTATGAGTATTGGTGCTAGTATTACTGTTCTTGGAATGATGTTCACTAATGGTTTTGCTTTATATAATGGTTTGGTTACAGGAGAGAATGATATTGTAGATTTTTTGCCACAAATTATTATGATTGTAACTATGTTGATTAGTTCTATATTTATTCCTTCGATAACAAAAAAAATTGCTGAAAAAGAGTTGAAACACAAAGAAAAAGTTAGGCAAGATAAATATAGTAAATATTTATTAAAGAAGGAGCAAGAAATTGCTTCAAAAGTTAAGAAGCAAGAGCATATTTTATTGGATAATTATGTTGATTTTAATGCTTGCTTAACTGCAATTCAAAAGAGAACAAACTTGTTGTGGAATAAAATTATCAAAGATGATGATTTTCTTGAAGTACGTATTGGATTGGGATCTAGACCTTCTTTATTAGAACTTGTTGTTCCTGAAGAAAAATTTTCGTTAGATGACGATGAATTGTACGACTCTGTGGTATCTTTAGGAAAAAAGTACAGTTCCTTGAATAATGTTCCTATCACTGTTGATTTAAAAGATCAGGTTGTAACTTCTTTTATTTTACAGAATACTTATAAGAATGAATTTATTAATGGAGTGTTACTTCAGCTTCTGACTTTTTATAGTCCTTTAGATTTGAAAATTGTAGTTTTTACTGATAATATTCATAGTTATAGATGGAATTATTTAAAATATACTAATCATAATTGGAATGATGATTTCTCGGTTCGTTTCTTTGCTACTAATATTTCGGAATATAAGAAATTATGTCAGGAATTAAATACAGAGTTTTCTACTCGTTTTGAAAAATATAAAGATAAACAAAAAGAGATATCTGAGAAAGGAACCGAAGATGGAAAAACAGAGTCATATGCATTGTATGATACTTATTATCTTGTAATTACTGATTGTTTTAGAGAAATTCAGAGTTTTAAATTTATCGAAGAGTTGTTGGATAATAATCGTAATTTTGGCTTTTCTATGGCGATTTTTGATAATGATATGAAAAATGTTCCTAATGAGTGTAATAAGTTTTTATTTATAACTGATGGTGAAAGTGGAATGCTTAATTCTATTGTAAGTGAGAGTAATACAGTAAAATATAAGGCTGAGTATATTCCTGGTTTAAATATGAGACAAGTGGCTCGTTTGATTGGCAATGTTCCTATTAAAAGTCAAAATGAAGAGTCTCAGTTACCTACTGCTTTATCATTTTTACAAATGTATAATGTTGGAAAAATTGAGCAATTAAATATTAGGAATAGGTGGCTTACTAGTGATCCTATGTCAACGTTAGCAGCTCCGATTGGAGTTCATTCGAATGGTGAATTGTTTTATTTGGATTTACATGAAAAAAATGATGGTCCACATGGATTAATAGCTGGTTCTACTGGTTCTGGTAAGTCAGAATTTATTATTACATATCTTTTATCTATGGCACTTAATTATGATCCTAAAGAAGTACAGTTTGTTTTAATTGACTACAAAGGTGGAGGATTAACTGGTGCTTTTGAAAATAGAGAATTAGGAATTTCAGTTCCTCATTTAGCTGGTACAATTACGAATTTAGATGTTAGTGAAATGAATCGTACTTTAGTTTCTATTGAGAGTGAATTGAAAAGGAGACAGCATCAATTTAATGTTGTGAAAGAAAAAACTGGTGAAAGTACAATGGATATATATAAATATCAAAGGTTGTACCGTGAAGGTGTTATTGATGAGCCTGTTTCTCATTTGATTATTGTGTCAGATGAGTTTGCAGAATTGAAAGCACAACAACCAGATTTTATGGATCAACTTGTTTCTACTGCTCGTATTGGACGTTCCTTAGGGGTACATTTGATTCTTGCCACACAAAAACCAAGTGGTGTTGTTAATGATCAGATTTGGTCTAACTCTAAATTTAAGGTTTGTTTAAAAGTTGCTACTGTTGAAGATAGTAAAGAAATGCTAAAAAGACCAGAAGCTGCTAGTATTAAAGAAGCTGGTAGATTTTATCTCCAAGTTGGATATGATGAATACTTTGATATTGGACAGTCTGCATGGGCTGGTGAAAAATATGTTCCTACTGAACGTATTATGAAAAAGAAAGATAATAATATTCGTATTGTTAATAATTGTGGAAATGTTATAAAGTCAATATCATCTACTAAGGTAGAAACTAAGAAAAATGTTGATAATGGAGATCAACTTACTAATATTGTTAAGTATTTATATAATTTGTCTAAAGAAGATGGTTTTGAAATAAAGAAACTATGGTTACCTTCTTTAAAAGAGGTTATATTATGTGATGATTTAGTTAATAGATATTCTTTTAAGAAAAATCAAGATACTATGTTCGATGTTGTTTTAGGAGAATATGATGCTCCATCTTTACAAAAACAGGGACCTTTAGTATATAATTATTTAAAAAATGGTAATACGGCCATTGTTAGTACCGATGGACGTGAACGTGAATCCATGATAAAAGCCTTAGTTTATAATACTGCTAAGTATTATAGTGCAAAAGAAGTAAATTTTTATTTTATTGATTATGGTTCTGAGTCTTTTAGAATGTATCAAAAATTACCTCATGTTGGTGGAATGATATTTACAGATGAAATTGATAAATTCGAGAGTTTTTCAAGATTAATTCAGAATGAAATTGTAAATAGAAAAAAAATGTTAGTAAACTATGGTGGAGAATATAGTAATTATATTAAAGCTCATCCTGGAGAATTGCCAATATGGGTTGTTGTTTTTAACAATTATGAAGCATTTTCTGAATCATACAGTAATATTTTTGATTTAATGCCTAAATTAATTAGAGATTCTGAAAGATATGGTATTATATTTATGTTTACTTTAGGTTCTGTTTCTTCTATAGGTTCTAAACTAGGACAGTATGTTAAAAATAATTATGCTTTTAAATTAAAAGAAACCTTAGACTATTCTATTTTATTTGATATTCGATCTAGAACAGTTCCAAAAGCTGTTTTTGGAAGAGGAATTTATAATTTGAATAATATGTTGACAGAATTTCAGATTGGATCTATTTGTCCAGATGAGTCTCAACTTACTGATTTTGTTTTAAAATTTGTAAATGAACAAATTAAGGTAAATACAAGTAAGGCAAAACCTATTCCAACCTTACCTGATTTTGTCCGATTAGATAATATAAAAGATGAAATTACTTCTTTAGATGCTGTTCCAGTTGGTATTAACAAACAAGATTTTAGTTTTTTGAAATATAATTTTTTAAATGATAAGTTTATGTTAATTAGTTCTAAAAAAGTTTCTAATGCTAAGAATTTTGTTGTTAGTTTATTATCTGTTTTTGCTGCTATTCCATCAACTAATTTAGTGATTGTAGATGGGTATAAAAATCTTAATCTTAATAGTGATTCTTTTCGAAATTATTTTTGTGATAATTTTCCTGTTGTTTTTAATAAGATAAATGATTATGTTGATAATTTTAAAAATAATAATAGTGTTAATAATATTATTGTTTTTTACGGATTTAGTCGGTTTTATGATTTATTAGAAGATTCTTCTTTGTTTCAAAACTTTGCTGAAAAAATACGTACATTAGATAATTTTAGAGTTATAATTATTGATGATGTTAATAAGCTTAAACAGTATTCTTATGAAGCTTGGTTTTCTACTATGCTTAATTTGGAAAATGGTATTTGGGTTGGTACTGGTATTTCTGATCAGAATTTATATAAGATTTCTGGATCATTTTACAATCTTCCATCAATTCCTAATGATATGGGATATCTTATTGTTGATGGAGAACTTGTACATGGACGTTTATTAGATTTTTTTACCAAAGAAAATGAATAAATATAACACTTTTTTATAATAATAAAATAGAAAGGAATTTGATGATAATTAGTAATAATTAAGTTAAATAGAAGGGAATTTTATATGAATGATATAGTGTTAGTAGAATTAGTTATTCCTGTTTTAGAAGAAAGCTATGATGTGTTTGTGCCTGTTAATAAAAAAATAGGAGATATTATTAATCTTATTTCTAAGTTAAGTGTTGGACTTTCAGGTGGTTATTTTGTTGTCTCTGATACTAATTGTTTGTATAGTGGTGATACAGGTGAAGCTTATCCTATAGATACTTTGCTAATTAATACTGATATTAGAAATGGGAGTAAATTAATTTTAATGTAGATTTGCATCAGAGCAATCTGATGCTTTTCTTTGTCAATAGTTCTTATATTTTGTTTTAGAATGTGGGTTGTATAAAATTATTTTTTTCTTTACTATTTATTTTGCTTTTTGTATAATTATTGTGTATTGGTAGGTGGTTATTATGAATAATGTAAAAATTAATTATCTTAATAAAGAATTGATTAAAAATATCTTTAATAATATGTCTAAAATTGGTATTTCTTTTGTTTTATTAACTTCAGGTTCTAATATTGCATATGCGAAGGAAGGTTCTACGTCTCATGTTAATTCAGATATTACAATGGAACTTGATGTAGATTCTGTAATGAAAAAATATAATAATGCTTTTGACTTTCAACCGGTTTTTCTACCAAGTTCATTGAAAAATGATATTTTATTAGAAGTTATTGCAATTGATCCTAATGTAAGTATTCATGGAATCATTACCGTTGGTCATCTTAGACAAATTGAGTGTCTTGATTTGGATAATGTCTATGGAGAAGATCTTAGCTTTTTAAATTATTGTACTAATTTAAAGTATTTATCAATTTCCGGTGGGGAAATGGGGAGTGGAATTTCTCAATTACCTAATTTAAAAGAATTAAAAATTTCTACTTATTCTTTGGATTTTAGATATCTTAAATTTATAAATTCTTGTAATAGTAATATAAATGTTTCTCTTTCTCCTATGAGTTCTACTAATGTTGATTTATTGCCATATTATAAAAAAATTAATAATTTGTCATTATTGATTAATGATGAAACTAATGTTGATTTATCTAGACTTTCTTATTTAAAGAAATTTGAGGCTGTTGGTTTAAAATATGATATACCTATTCATTTCTCTACACATGATTATGATATTCTATCCGATAGTGGTGTTTCTGTTTCAGTTTTAGATATTGATGGAAATGATATATATGATGATTTTGTAGATATCAATGATAAGTTGGATGATATTGTTGATTCTTTGAATGTTCCTGAGAATGCTACTCCTCAAGAAAAAATGGATGCTATTTTAGTGTATGTTCTTGAAAACTGTAATTATGATCCTGAAATAGCTGAAAAGTCTGAATTGTATGGATTTGAAGCAGTTGATTTCTATGATAAAGGTTATTTGGACGGTTTCTTTAATCATGATACACAAATATGTGGAAATTATACTGCTATTACTAATTCTTTAGCGCATAGATTGGGTATTGAAAGTTATATGATGTATAGTGATGTACATTCATGGAGTTTGATTTATATAGATGGTGAATATTATTTTTATGATGCTACTGTATTAGATGCTTCTAAAGTTGTTTTAGAATGTAAGAAAGAAAAGTCATCTGAAGATACAATTAAAGATGGAATTCCTAGTGAAAAAGAGAAATTATTTTGGTATATGGTTGACTACGATGATTATGAGGATTATATATTTCAAAATGATAGTTCTTTTGATATTCACAATCCAGAAAATTTGCCTTATGTTTTAACTTTTGAGAAGCAAGATGATAATAATGTTAAAGTATCTTTATCTTCTAATAGAGTTTATACAATTCCTAGAAAACAGATGTTGGGAATATTATCTTCTTTTGGTTTTTTAAAACCTGTGATGACTAGCAGAGCAAGAAAAGAAAAAGAGCAGAAGGATAAAAAAAATTATCGTTAGTAATATAATAAATTGTTATAAGTTAAAATAATATAATCTAATATATGGTATATGAAATTTATTGGAGGTGATAGTGTGGCACTAGGAGATCAATCTATCTTACGTGTCAGGCGTAAAATGTCAACAATTAATCCTAAAGTAATTAAAGTGCTTGAAATGGAGTTGTTTGAATTGATTTCTTTACCTTCTTCAAGATTTTTTGAAAGTGATACGGAATGGGGGAAAAAAAATATTGATGAATTAAAGATTGTGCGTGAGCAATTGGATTCTTTTAGAGTAGGTACGATTGAAAAATTAAAATATGATACTGAAACTTGGTTGAAACGACAAGAAATTGTTAATAATGAAGCAAGAGAAGCCGAAGCTCGTGCTCAGTATTCTAATTAGTTAATAAACAATTGTGTAAAATGGTAAAAAAAGCTAGAATTTGAGTCGATATATATTTTTTTAAATAATAAGGTAGTAAGACTTATGTTTTAAATTGACTAGATTATTAATTTGGTTGGATAATCTTAGGAAATATTGTTTTATTATAATTAATAATTCTTCTAATGGATTAACTTCATTTTTTAATTTTTTTCTTATTTTTCTTGCCATTTTTATTTACTACAACTGCCTTTATTGTAATCAATATGATTGTAAAAATATTTATTCTATTTTCTGATTATTAGTAAAAAAACTTGACTTTTCGTTTATTATTTGGGAAAATTGTTTTATAAGATGATTGGAGGTGGAGTTATGGCATTAGGTAATTCTTCTATTGCTAGAGTTAGATCTAAAATTGGACAAGTAAATACTGGAAAAATCAAAAATCTTGATTCAGCATTAGAACAATTGGTTAGTTTACCAGCTGCAGTAGATTTCGAAAATGATACAGAATGGGGTCGCAAAAATATTGGTGATGTTAAGACAGCTCGTCAAAATTTAGGTACTCTATCAACTGCTGTTGTTCAAAAACTAATAAATGATACTAATACGTGGCTAAATAGACAACAAGCTGCAAACGATGCTGCTGTACAAGCTGCTGCGGAAGCAGCTCGTGCTCAGTATTCTAATTAGATTAAAAAAATATTATATAGGAGGTTGATGTATGGCAACTTTTACTTCTGCAGAAATACAAAAGCAATTTGAAGGAGTTCTTCCTTCAGTAAGCACTTGTACTAGTGATATTTCAAATATGGCTAATATCTGTGCTGAAATTGCTGCTATTGTTGAGTCTGGAGATTCAGGTTTATCAGGGTCTTGGAAAACTTTAAGTGCAAATCTTGAATCATTGGCTCATGGTGTTAATAGATGCTGTAATAAATTAAAAGAAAATGTAGATGCATATGTTAAAGCAACTCAGGCTGCTGAAAATAGTGCTGCTCTAGATCTTACTGCTACACAAGGTACAGCCAATGATCTTAAAGATGTTTTCGATAGTCTTGGAAATTAATTTTTATCTATTTTACAAATATAAAAATAGAGTATTTTATTTGAATAATTGTCAATATTGTGTGTAGATACAAATAATTGATATTTATTATGACAGTTAATGTGTTATGCATTATCTGTTTTCTTTTTTTATAACCCACGAAAATCATTACTTTATTTTTAAATCTTCTAAATAATCAAAAATCAGATGTAATAATTTTAAGTAAAAAATTGGATAGACCTTATTTATAATAATGAATAAGTGATAAAACTTTCAATTAAATTGGTTGGAATTTGCATTTTTATTAATAATATGTTAATATATTGATATTGTTATTGGAGGGATTCTATGGAAACAGCATTATTAATTGTATCAATTTTATTAATTATTATTGTTTTATTTCAGAGTGTAAAGGCTGAAGGAGGAGCACAGATTATTTCTGGTGGACAGAGTGAGTTGTTTGCTAATAGAAAAGAGCGTGGTTCTGAGTTGGTTATTACGCGTATTACAATGATATTAGGATTTCTATTTTTTGTAATTTGTTTAGCATCTATGTTTATGTAAGGACTTAGTCCTTTTTATTTTGGGAAAATACTAGTACTAATTGATAAAATAAAGTATAATTATAATAGAAGGTGATACTAATGAGAGATAATATTATTAATATTTTACAGAATAGTGATAAAGCAATTGATGCTTTTGAGCTACAAGATATGTTGGACATTCATACAGTCGAAGATACTTCGTTATTTCAAGAAGAAATTAGAAAGTTGGAAGATGAGGCTATTGTATATCGTTCTAATAAAGGAAAATATATGATGATCGAGAATAGTCATTTAAGAAAAGGTATTATGAGAGTAAATAAAAAGGGGTATGGATTTGTTGAAATTGATCATATGGATGATGATGTGTATATTTCTCGAGATCATATGAATGGAGCTATTCATGATGATGTAGTTTTAATTGAAATTACTAGTAAAATGAACATAGATCGTTTAGAAGGTAGAGTTTTAAAAATTATTGAAAGAAAAATACAACGTTATATTGGTTTGATTTCTTTTGATAAAAAGGGAATTGGTCATATTCAGCTTGATGATTCTAAAATAAAGCTTGAAATTGAAATTCCTAAGGATAAAACGATGAATGCAGTAGATGGACATAAGGTTGTAGTTGAATTAGATAATAAGATCAATAATAGTGGTCGATATGAAGGACATGTTGTTGAGATTATTGGACATGTTAATGATCCAGGAGTTGATATTTTATCTATTGTATATAAGTATAATATTAATGTTGATTTTCCTGATGATGTAAAAGAAGAAGTTTCTGAAATGCCAATGGAAGTTTATAATAGTGATTTAAAAGGTAGAAGAGATTTACGAGAAGAAGTTATTTTTACTATTGATGGTGATGATACAAAAGACATTGATGATGCTATTTCTATAAAAAAATTAGATAATGGGCATTATGAATTAGGAGTACATATAGCTGATGTTAGTTATTATGTAAAAGAAGGAAGTCCACTTGATAATGAGGCAATGGAAAGAGGAACTAGTGTTTATCTAGTAGATCGAGTTATCCCAATGCTTCCTCATGAATTATCTAATGGGATTTGTTCCTTAAATCCAAATGTTGATCGATTGTCTGTTTCTTGTGTAATGGAATTTGATTCTTCTGGAAAGCAATTAAATTATGAAATATTTCCGAGTGTTATTCGTTCAAGAATACAAATGACATATAAAAAAGTTAATGCTATTTTAGAAAAAAATGAAGTTGCTGAGGGATATGAAGAATTTGTTGATGATTTAAAATTAATGAGTGAACTTGCTGATATTCTTCGTAAGGCTAAAACAAAACGTGGTTATATTGACTTTGACGTTGATGAGGCAAAAATATTGGTAGATGAAAATTGTGTTCCTACTGAAGTTGTATTACGAGATAGAGGTACTGGAGAAAAATTAATTGAAGATTTTATGATTGCTGCTAATGAATGTGTAGCAACTCATATTTATTTTATGAATCTTCCTTTTATTTATCGTATTCATGAATATCCTAAAGAAGAAAAAATAAGAGACTTTTTAAGCTTTGTTAGTGGACTTGGCTATCATGTAACAGGAAATGTAAGTGATGTGAAACCTACAACAATGCAAAATATTCTTTCACAGTTACAAGATAAACCTGAATACAAAATATTGTCATCTTTATTACTAAGATGTATGCAGAAGGCTGTTTATAGTCCGGAAAATTTAGGACATTATGGTCTTGCTAGTAGTTGTTATACTCATTTTACTTCTCCAATTAGACGTTATCCTGATACTACCGTTCATCGTTTACTTCATACTTATTTGTTTGATGGTAAGATGGATATGTCTACTATTCATAAATGGGAAGAAAAACTAGTTTATATTGCTGAACATTCATCTGAAAGAGAAAGAGCTAGTGTTGACTGTGAACGAGAAGTAGAAGATATGAAAATGGCTGAATATATGGAGAAACATATTGGAGAAGAGTATGAAGGAATGATTTCTTCTATTACTAGTTTTGGAATGTTTGTGGAACTTGATAATTTAATTGAAGGATTAGTTCCACTTCGTGATATGAAGGATTTCTTTCATTTTGATGAAGAACATATGACCTTGACAGGAGAAAAAACTCATGTAAAATATTCTATAGGTGAAAAAGTGATTGTTAAAGTTCTTAGAGCTTCTAAAGAGGAAAAAACAATCGATTTTGAAGTTGTTAGGAAGGTAGAGGAGTATGGCAAAAAAGAAAGTAAAGCTTAAAAAAGGAGGGCGATTTCTTCTTGTATTACTATTAATAGGTATCTTGGGAATTGTTGCATTTGATTATTATCAAAGTTTGGACCAAGATACTAAAGGGAATATTCAAAAGACTATTCCAAAGGTTGAGAAAAAAAAGGAGCCTAAAGAGTACCAATTGAGTCTTTTTATGGTAGGTGATGCTTTGATTCATAGCGCTGTTTACCAAGATGCAAAATTAAGTGATGGTACTTATGATTTTAAACCTATGTTGGAGTTAATTAAACCTATATCTTCTAAGTATGATTTAGCATACTATAATCAGGAAACTGTTTTAGGCGGTACTGAATTGGGATTATCTAATTACCCTCGTTTTAATTCTCCATATGAAGTTGGGGATGCTTTCATTGACGCAGGATTTAATATGGTATCTTTAGCAACAAATCATACGATGGATAAGAATGAAGAAGGAGTTATTAATTCTGTTAATTATTGGAAAAAACATAAAGATAAAGTGGTTTATTCTGGACAATGGATTTCTGCTGAAGAAAGAGAAAAAGAGGTCTCACAAGTTTATGAGAAAAATGGAATCAAATATGCCTTCTTATCTTATACTATATGGACAAATGGATTAGAAACTCCAGTGGGAAAAGAGTATTTGAATAATGTATATTCAGAAGAGAAGGCTGCTAGTGATATTGCTAAAGTTAAAGATAAAGCAGATATTATTATAGTTGCAATGCATTGGGGAACTGAATATTCTTTAGGTGTTGACTATAAGCAAGATGAAATTGCAAAATTTTTATCTAACCAGGGAGTTCAATTAATTATAGGAGCTCATCCTCATGTTGTTGAACCTGTGGAATGGATTAACGATGGTAAAACTTTTGTTATTTATTCTTTGGGTAATTTGATTTCTGACCAAGAAGGAAATGAGAGACTTACTGGATTAATGATGAGTGTTGATATCAAGAAAAAAGTAGATATAGATGATAAAGTTACAGTTACTGTTGAAAATCCAAGAGCAGAGCTTACTTATACAAAATCTTATTATGGTGGAAAACGTAATTTTAAAGTATATCCATATTCACAACTAAATACAGGAATTTTATCTAATTTTGAGGCTTTAAGAGACAAGTACCAAGGGGTAGTTAGTCAATGGTATCCTGAGTTACAATGGGGAATTACTGGAGAGTGATAACATGGAAATTATTAATCGAAAGGCTAAGTATGAATATTTTATTGAAGAAGAGTATGAGGCTGGTATTGCTTTAACTGGTACGGAAATCAAATCTATTCGCAATGGAAAGTGCAATTTAAAGGATTGTTATGGAATTGTTCGTAATAATGAAGTGTTTCTTCTTAATATGTATATAGCTCCTTATGAAGAGGGAAATATCTTTAATCATAATGAGACAAGGAGCCGCAAACTTTTACTTCATAAAAAGGAAATAAAAAAAATAAAAGATTCACTTGAACAACAGGGATTGACTTTGATTCCTTTAAAGGGATATTTTAAGGAGAATAAATTTAAAATTTTACTTGGAGTTTGTCGTGGTAAAAAGAATTATGATAAGAGAGAAACCATAAAAGAACGTGATATTAAGAGAGAAACACTTAAAAATATAAAGAATTTTATATAGTTTATCTTATTATTATTGTTTTATTAATACATAAAAAGAGTTCTAATGTTAGAACTCTTTGTATTTTTTATGAAAGTATTTTTCCAACTCTTTACATTTTTCTTTATCCATTGCTTCTTTCTTTAAATATGGATTTTTAATATTTAATTCTTTATATTTTTGAAATCCTAATGTGTGAAAAGGTAGAAATTCTACTTTTTTTATGTTATTTATGTTTTCTTTTAAAAATAGGACTAATTCATCGATATATTTTTTATTATCATTTTCTTCTGGGATGATTACTTGTCTTATCCATACTTCTTTATTTGATCTGTTTAGTTGATTAATAAAGTTTTTAAATTCATCAAATTTATCTATCTGTGTTATATTTTTAAATCCTTCTTTCGTAATATGTTTTACATCTAATAATACTAAGTCTACAAGAGATAATAATTTTTCATAATCACCATCACCAATTCCTGCGGTATCTAGAGCAATATGAATATTTTCTTTTTTTAATTTTTGACAAAGTTTTTCTAGAAAGTCTTGTTGTAGTAGAGGTTCTCCTCCTGAGAATGTTACTCCACCGTTTTTCCCGTAATATGGTTTGTTTCGCATAATTTTTTGGAACAATTCTTCTATAGAATAATTGTTTTTTGTTTTATTCCATGTTTCTGGATTATGGCAAAATTTACATCTTAAATTACAACTTTGAAAAAATATTACAGTACGAATACCTGGTCCATCTACAAGTCCTAGAGTTTCTATTTTATTGACTGATGCTTTTGTCATAGAGTTGTGTGGAATGTTCTTGAGATTACTTCTTCTTGTTGCTTTCTTGTTAGTTTATTAAATCTTACTGCATATCCTGAAACTCTGATTGTAAGTAGTGGGTATTTTTCTGGATTTTCCATAGCATCTATTAATGTTTCTCTATTTAGAACATTTACATTTAAATGATGTGCTCCTTGTGAGAAATAGCCGTCCATCATTTGTACTAAATTGTTTATTTGATTTTCTTCATCTTTTCCTAAGGAGTCTGGAACAATTGAGAATGTGTTTGATATACCATCACGACAACAATTTTCCCAATCTAATTTGGCTACTGAATTTAGAGAAGCAAGTGCACCACTTTCGTCTCTTCCATGCATAGGATTTGCTCCTGGTGCAAATGGAACTCCTGCTTTTCTTCCATCTGGAGTTGCTCCTGTGTTTTGTCCATAGACAACATTTGATGTGATGGTTAATACTGATAAAGTTGGCTTTGCATTACGATAGCATTTATGAGATGATAATTCTTTATAAAATTTTTCTAATAATTCTTTCCCTATATTATCTACTCTATCATCATCATTTCCAAATTTTGGATAGTCTCCTTCAATTTCAAAATCTACTGCAATTCCTTGTTCATTTCTTATTGGCTTCACTTTTGCATATTTAATAGCAGATAATGAATCAACTGCTACTGAGAAACCTGCTACTCCATAAGCCATTAGACGATTTACATAGGTATCATGTAGTGCCATTTGTCCTGCTTCATATGCATATTTATCATGCATATAATGAATGATATTCATTGCGTCACTATAAATTCTTGCAATTTCTTTTAACATTTTCCAATAATTTTTCTTTACTTTGTCATAGTCTAGGTATTCATCTTCCATGACTTTAAATCCAGGTATCACTAATTCTCGTTTCATTTCATCAATTCCACCATTTATGGAATATAATAGTGCTTTTGCTAGATTACAACGAGCACCAAAGAATTGCATGTCTTTTCCTATTCTCATTGAGGATACACAGCATGCTATCGCATAATCATCTCCCATTGAAGGTCTCATTAAATCATCGTTTTCATATTGAATGGAATCTGTTTTGATACTTATTTTTGCACAATATTTTTTCCAAGGTTCTGGAAGATCTTTTGACCATAAGATTGTCATGTTTGGTTCTGGAGCACTTTCTAGATTTTCTAGAGTATGAATGATTCGGTAAGAAGTTTTTGTTACCATATTTTTTCCTTCTGTTGTGATTCCTCCTAATGAACAAGTTACCCAAGTAGGATCTCCTGAAAATAGTTCATCATATTCTGGTGTACGTAAATGTCTTGCAGCTCTTAGTTTTATAACGAAATTATCAATAATTTCTTGTGCTTCTTCTTCTGTTAGTGTTCCTTCTTTAAAATCTCTTTCGAAGTAAATATCGAAGAATGCGTCTACTCTTCCTAGAGACATTGCAGCACCATTATTTTCTTTAATTGCTGCTAGATAAGCAAAATAAGTCCATTGAACTGCTTCTTTTGCATTTTTTGCTGGTTCTGAGATATCAAATCCATAGCTTTTTGCCATCTCTTCCATTTCTTTTAATGCTTTATACTGCATAGCAATTTCTTCACGTAATCGAATGGTATTATCATCCATTACTTTGATTTTCATTTGATCCCATTCTTTGTATTTTTCTTCCATTAATTTTTCAGTTCCATATAATGCTACTCTACGGTAGTCTCCAATAATTCTTCCTCTACCATAAGCATCTGGTAGTCCTGTTAATAGTTTTACATGTCTTGCTTTTCTTATTTCATTGGTATAAGCATCAAATACTCCATCATTATGTGTTTTTACTAAATTTGTGTTTAAAAAGGCATCTAAGTTTTTATCCATCTTGTATCCATAAGCATCTAGTTCTTGATAAACCATTTTCTTTCCACCTTTTGGTACAATGCTTCTTTTACATAATGCATCTGTTTGAAGACCTACAATTACATCATCATCTTTTGAAATATATCCTGGTTTAAAAGCATTAATTCCAGCAGGTGTTTTGGTATCAATATCAATTACATGTTTTTTTACTTCTTCTTTGCAGACATCTTCATATACTTTTAAGATTCTTTTCGTTTTATCAGTTGGTCCAGTGAGAAATTCTTCTCCTCCTGTATATTGTCTATAGTTATTTTTAATAAAATTACTTACATTTATTTCGTAATACCATTCTCCACCATTGAATTTTCTCCACTCTTCTTTTGTTTCCATTTTTACCTCCTTATTTGTCCGTTCTCATTATATCATTTTTCCATTTCTTATTATGTTGCATTTGCAACAATATACAGTATTTGACTATTTTTATTTTTTATTTCTTTTTTATTCTTTTTATGATATAATTTGTTCATGGGGCTGATTTGGTTTCGACGGGAATAGTAGAGCATAGATGGCAAGTCGAATGTCCACGTCACGGGCACAAAAAAATAAATGCAAATAAATTAAAAAATGCTGTAGCAAACTTCTTTGGTGGAAACCAAGCTGTTGCTTACGCTCTTTAATAATACGAGCCAGCGCT
Organism: uncultured Caryophanales bacterium; assembly: GCA_946614095.1. Classification (GTDB taxonomy): domain Bacteria; phylum Bacillota_I; class Bacilli_A; order RF39; family UBA660; genus UBA3789. The sequence continues at coordinate 15,872 of CAMOGG010000031.1, forward strand.
TCTTTTTAATCTTTACCTAGGGATTATTTAGAGGTTCATTTTTATAGGTTAT
>CAMOGG010000032.1 GCA_946614095.1 uncultured Caryophanales bacterium
GAAATACCATGAATCAAATATTCTTCAATAGAAGTTCTTCTTAAATCATCAAAATCATTCATAATAGCCATTCTAAGAGCTTCCAAATCTCCAATTAAATACAACTTTTTCTTAGCTCTAGTAACAGCTGTATAAATCAGTTTCTGATATAACATTTTATGATATCCCTTAACAATAGGAATCACTACTACATCAAATTCAGATCCTTGTGATTTATGAATACTAATAGCATAAGCAAGTCGAAAATGAATATAATTAGCTGGTGTATATTTTACTAAGTTTCCATCAAAATCAATATGAATTTCTTTTTTTGGACTATTCTGAATTCTCTCTATTAAACCAATATCTCCATTATATACATTATCATCAGGCATATTAGTAAGTTGAATCACTTTATCATTCTCTCTTAAAATAAATTCCCCTACTTTATGTTCCATCTTACTTGAATCCTTCTGATTAAAAATAACTTGTACTTCTTTATTAATCACATCAATTCCATTTAATCCTTTATACATAGGAGCAAGTATTTGAAACTTTTTATAATCATAATCTTTATAAGTAGTACAAATTTCACAGACATTAGAAAGTACTTTTGAATCAGGACATTCAATAAAAGTAAGATCATCTTTTATATTAAAAATACTAGAGTCTAATTTTCTCTCTCGAATATCATAAGCAAATTTTACAATATTAGAGTTCTTCCCTTGTCGATATAATTCTGTTAATTCTACTACTTCTAGCTTTTTACTATGAATTAAGTCATGTAAAACTTGACCAGGGCCTACACTTGGTAATTGCCTATCATCCCCTACTAATACAATCTTACAATTTGCAGATAATCCTTTTAATAAATTAGCCATCAAATAAGTATCAATCATACTAGCTTCATCAATGATTACAAATTCTACTTTACTTTTATTATATTCATTTACTTGAAAACGATCCGTATCTTTCTGCCATTTTAAAAATCTATGAATGGTACTAGCTCTCATGAAAGTAGTCTCTGTCATTCTTTTCGCAGCTCTACCAGTAGGTGCAAGCAAAGCAACTTTTTCACTTAATTTCTCGTAAGATAATTTTTCCATCATACGATATAGTTCTATAATACCTTTCATAATAGTAGTCTTACCAGTACCAGGACCACCTGTAATAATTAAAAAATCTCTTAAATAACTTTTCTTAACCGCTTCTAACTGACAGTCATTATATTGTATTTCAAAGAAATTTTCTAATTCTTGAATCATATCATCTAACTTCTTACTCTTTCTCTCTTCATTTCTATTTAATCTTCTAAATCTCTTCACAATCAAACATTCTGCTTCATACATTTCTTTTAAATAATATTTTTCTTCTTTATGAACAATACTACCTTCTACTTCTAATGATTTCAAATGTTTTAAAACAATATCTTCCTCTAAGAACAAACCAAGAATTCTTGGTAATAACTGTTCAATTTCTTCTAATAAATAATAACTATGACCATAAGTATTACTAACTTCTTCCATTAAATATAAAATAGCTGCTTCAATTCGAATATCTTGATCTTTCAAAATCCCATTTCTCAATGCAATCATATCAATCTTTTTAAAAGTTAAATCATGTATTTTTTGAATCAATTGATAAATATTCTCATCAACAATCTCTCTCGTTTTCTTTTGATAAGTATGATAAATCAACATTGCATCTTTGGTAGAAAAACCCATTTCTGTTAAATATAAAATAATTTCATAACTTGCTTCATATTCTTTTAATTTTTCATGAAGCATATCAGCATTAGCTTTACTAATTCCAGGTATTAATATTAAATTATCCGGTGTTTCCAAAATAATTTTTAATGTATCTTTTCCTAAAACATCAACAATTGCTTTAGCTTTTTTCTCACCAATTCCTTTAAATAAACCACTTGTTAAAAATTCTACAATAGAATCTTTCTCTTCAGGCCTACATCTTTCATAACTTTCTACTTGGAATTGTTCCCCATACTTCTCATGATGAATCATTTTTCCATAAAAAAGATAAGTATCCATTTGATTTAATTCATGAAAATACCCTGTAAAAGTAATACTTCTTCCAATATATTCTGATAGTTTCTCATCATTAGTATCACTAACTTTCATAATACCAACATAATAACCAGTATTACTTTGATAAATTTCTCTAGAAAAATTTCCTTTAATATAACTTGCCATGTACACCTAACACCCTTTCTGATACATCATATATTATAACATAAATATAGAAAGAAAAAAAACAAGATTATTCTTGCTTTTACCCTTCATCAAACAGTTCTTTTAAGCATAGTAAAGGCTTTTTCTCTTCAAAATCCCATGTATGCATAGAATCTCCTCCACAATACTTCCAATGTTTACACTTTTTGCATCCACTACAAGCAGTACGATTTGGATCTCGGAAAAATTGATAACCATTCTCCCATACATCAACAAAAGAATCTGTCTTAATATTTCCTTGTATTAATTCTTTTCTTCTTGGTACATTAGGACATACATAAATATCTCCGTTACTTAATATACTACCAACAAAAATACCAGTATAGCACATAAAATAATTGTGTCTCAAAACCCCTTCAAGTTTTGGTCCTAAATAATGACTACATCCATAAGTAATTTCTGTCATTTTTCCTTCTTTTTGTTTTTCTTGCATAAAATCAAATAATCGTTGAAACCCTTTTTTATCAAGTAATATTTGATTATTATCTAAAGCTCTTCCAATCGGATCACAGCTAACAATTCTCCAATACTGAACACCATGATCTAATAATAATTGGTATAATTCTTCTAATTCATCTATATTCTTCTGATTCGCAACAGTAGTTACTTGTACTTTTTCAATAACAGGAGATTCTTGCATTAAACGAATTCCTTCAAAGATTTTTTCATAACAATTTGGAACTTTTCGAAAGCTTTCATGAGTATCCTTTAAACCATCAATACTAATAGAGACAGTACTCATATTTGCCTTTTCTAGCTTTTTCACCATTTCTTGATCAATTAACATACCATTAGAAGTCATTCCCCAATAATACCCCAAAGAAACAGCATATTCTAAGATATCAAAAAGATCTTTTCTCATTAAAGGTTCCCCACCAGTAACATTTAAAAAGATAGAAGAAGCATCATAACAATCAGCAATTTCTTTTAATGCTTTTTTCAAATCATCTGCACTGATTTCTTTTCCTTGTTCCTTCGCATCACAACGACTTCCACAATGTTCACATCTAGCATTACATCTAGAAGTAACCTCTAAAAATAAATTACATAATGCTGGATGCTTCATATAGTCCAATCGTTCTTCTTGAAATTCATCCATTTCTTTTTGCTTTTCTTCTGTCATATCCTACACCTCTATCATTAAATATAACATAGTTCCCAAAAAAAGAAAAGAGATATTACTTTGTTATCTCCTTTCTAACATAAGTAGCTGAAGATGCAACTATTAACAAAACAAGCGTTAAAGATACATTAAAATAATCTACTACTTCTTCCATAGCCATTGTTTTTGGATTTTGATAAATCTGTTCTATATATTGAACTTTAATGGTTAAATTTTCATCGACCATTGAAAATGAATACACACCATCTTGATTATGATAATCAAGTAATACTTCTTCCTCTTCTTCATTATAAAAATGTATTCCTAAGACATCTTTATTTGGATATTTTTTTACTTGAAAAGTAACCGTATCACCTTCATAAAACTCTTCTTGTTCTAGAAGTATATCTTCTCCTATAACAGAATACTTAGGAAGTTCTATAAAAGTTGCTAAAATTTTAATAGCCTGTCCAGGCATAGTAAACTTATAAGTATCTCCATTTTGAGAGAAAGAAATATCTAAAGAATCTCCATTTTCATCTAAGAAAGTTAAACTTTCCAATTGATATCCATGTTGAGGATGAATCTGGAAAGAAGCTTCTTGATCTTCCTCAACCATCTCTTCTGAAATAATTACTTCTTCTTGATCACTAGTTAACGGAAAACTATCTTTCACAATGCGATAATTAGTTTGTACTTGAACATCTTTTTGTGGCATAACAAATTGATACTGATCTCCAACCTTAGTAATAGATATTCCTAAGTCATTTCCATCTAAATCCAGAACCTTCATACCAACAAACTGATAGCCATCTCTCTCTTGAATAGAAATCAGTACATTTTCTCCTGCTTCGCTCTCATCCATTTGAGTAGAAGAATAATCATCATTATAAATCTTATATTGCTTTTCTACTTCAACACGATATGGATTATCTTCTGTTCCATCACCAGTATTAAAAGTAGCTGTATTACGAAGAGAAATCATAGGCCTAATTCCTGCATTATAAGTAAAAGTATACATATTAAGCATTCCCTTAGAGTTAGGATACATATTTTTCGTCAAAACATAAGGAGTCATAGACCAATAAGAATAACCTATATTTACAAAAGTATCTACTTGAGTTTTCTTTAAAACTTCTCCTGCAAAAGTTAACTCATCGGCATTAATAATACCAGTTGGATACACTAATTTTCCATTTCCTTTATTTGAACTTACCGTATAGCGATCCCCTTCATCACAAGATAAAGTTGGATTTCCATTTTCCAAACGTGTTCTAGCATCAAATACACTACTATCATCCATTCTACGATCATTACACCAAAAAGTATCCTCTAATTCTCTCGTGTAATCAGTCATATGTTCTTGATACCAATTATCCAAATAGCTTTTCGCAACAGAATCTTTTTCTTGTCCATTCTCTTCATAAGTCCATCCAAACTTTGGAGAAACATTGCTATCATTATACTGACTTTTTCCAATTGCTAATGCCTCTTTCTCATTATGACAGGTATTTTGCTCAGGTACTCCTGCATACATGATTTTAATACCACCAGTTTCTGTTGTACGAATAATATTCCAACAATATCCAGCATAAATAACATAATTATTATCAATATCACCACGATAATACAAAATAGGGAAACGATCATTGGTACTACTAGCCATCTTATATAAGCCTTTGCCATTCGTATCACTAGAAACTTCTGAAAAATCAATTCCAGTTTCTTTAGAAACAAATTCACTATTTATACTATCTAACACAGCAGTTTCATTTAACTTGTCATACAAGCTTTTTGCATCTACAGAAAAACAAAAAGAACCTAAAAACAAAGTAAACAATAATAAACATTTTTTCATATAATCACCTATCCTAGTATTAGTATACTCAGCACATCTTATCCTATCCAATTATAATACACTCCTCTAAAAAATGTCAAATATGATAAAATGATAATGGAGGTCATAAAAATGGCAAAGAAAAACAACATAATAGAAGGCTGCAAGATCCTACAACAAGAAGCAATAAACTTAATACAAGAAAAAGAGGCTTTAGAGAAAATAACACTACAGCAAGAATTAAAGAAAGAACAAAATAGTTGCTCTCTACTATATGATCAAATATCCAAATATTGTATGACTTTTTCTACTAAAATACTTCAAAAAATGAATTATTCAATCCACCTAGAAAATAGAAAAAAAGATAAGTCACTAAAAACCTTAGAAGAAGTGTATCAAGAATTATTAAAAACAGATCAGAAACTCTATCAAGCAATTATCATGATATATTATGCTGACGGCTTTGACCAATTGAAAGAAGAAAAAGAAGAAATTGAAACAAATTTTTTAGAAAATATGATGAATCAATGTAAAGAAAAAACGTATTTATTAATCAAAAAAATGGAAGCTTAATTGCCTCCATTTTTCTTTCCAATACAGTAAGGATATTCCACCCCATTAATCATAACAGTAATAAATTCATTATGAGGATATTCCCCTTCTACTTTAACATATAAATAATTGCCAGTATGTCCATAACTATAACCATCTTTTATCTCTTCCATTAAAACTTCTACTTCTTTTCCTATATAACGATTCATATAATCCATTTCTAATTCTTTAGATACTTCAATTAAACGTCTTGCTCTTTCTTTACAAACTCCACCATCTATTTTTCCATCCATTCTAGAAGAAGCAGTTCCACGTCTTTCACTATACGGAAAAACATGAAGTTTACTAAATTTTATTTTTCTACAAGTTTCAATAGTCTTTTGAAATAACTCTTCACTTTCTCCAGGAAAACCTACAATAACATCAGTACTAATTGCTATTTCTGGACGAATAGAACGGATTTCTTTTATTTTATCAAAGAAATATTCTAAATCATACTTACGATTCATACTTTTTAAAATTTCATCAGATCCTGCTTGAATAGGAATATGTAAGTGATCAACTAATACAGAAGAATTTCTCAATACATCTAATACTTCTTCATTTAACTCAGTTGTCTCAATAGAAGAAATACGAAGTCGATATAATCCTTTTATTTTTATCAATCTCTTCAATAAATGAGCAAAACTAGTATCCAAATCAACTCCATAACTCCCTGTATGAATTCCTGTAAGAACAACTTCTTTATAACCATTTTGGACTAAGTCTTCTATCTCTTCTACTACCTTATCTTCTTCTTTACTTCTACACTTACCACGTACAAAAGGAATAATACAATAAGAACAAAAATTATCACATCCATCTTGTATTTTTACAAAAGCTCTTGTTCTACCAGGAAAAGAATCAATATACATATCTTCAAATTCTTTTAATCGACCATGATATTGCCTTCTCATAACTTCCTTATTTTCAAAATATTCATCTAAAATAGAAACAATAGAAGCTTTATCTTTATTTCCAATTAAAATATCTAATCCATCTATTTGTAAATCTGGATTAGCAGCTACAAAGCATCCCATCGCAACCACACAAGCTTGAGGATTCCTTTTAATAGCTTGTCGAATCATTTTTTTAGACTTTGAGTCACTAGAATTTGTAACAGTACAAGTATTAATAATATAAACATCACAAATATCACTAAAATCTTTAATGACATATCCTGCTTTACTTAATTCATTAATAACATACTCAGACTCATAAGTATTAACCTTACAGCCTAAAGTTAAAACACCAACACTTTTCATATAATCACTAACTTTCTTTATATTCTTGATACCAGGAAGAAAATTTCTCCTTCATCTCTTCATATTCATCAACTACTTTTGGTTTATATTCTTGATAAACATCTTGAAGAGAATCTTTTCCTTCTTCATAAGAATCTATCATATTTTGATAATTATCTTCTCCAATATATTCTTGATATTCTTCTATAATTTTATTACGTAAAAGAATCGTTTTCTCATATAACAATTCATAAGAATTCTTAGTTTTTTTTGATAAATCTTCTTGATATCCAGGATAGTATTGTTCCATTCTCCTTTGCATTTCCTGATAAGCTTCTAAAATTTGATTTTTACTAGTCTCTTTTAAATCTCCAAATTTTTTTCCATGAATTTCTCCATCATAAAAAATAAAATCAGTCACAAGAATAAAGGACTTTTTAAAAACATTTTCATCTTCTTCTAAATTGAACTTCTTAATCTCTGAAGCCACTTCATCCTCTTCATATATTTCTCTCCCAGAAACAACTGGTTCATGAACTGTAGACGTATTTTGTACTCTACCACATCCAACTAGAAATAATAACAATAGACATAGAAAACAAATTTTTTTCATAATATCACCACCTAATTGCGATAAAATTATATCACAAAGCAAGAAAAAAAGCCAGTTTCTGGCTTTATCGTTTTAATTCATTCTGCAGTTCTTTCAGAGTCATTAAGAATTCATTCGTTCGTTTAATCTCCTGATCTAACTTTTCATAATTTGCTGTATTTTCTAAAGCTAAATCATTAGAATCTGCACTATATTCTATTCCATAAATTGGAGAAATAATAGGACTACTTTGAAATCCTTTAACGGTTGTATTACTGTTTTCTTTATTATCAACCTTTTCTTCTACCTCATCAACAGAAGTATTCTCTTCTTCTGGAACAACATTCGAAATAATAAATGGTTCTTCATAAGAAGTATCAGTACTGATACCAACTCTTTCAGCTAACTCTTGTAAACTAATTGGTTCATTTCCCTCATCTGCATATTGAGTGATTTCATTAGACTCATACATTTTTTTACTTTTACGAACTAACTCTTCCAAACTAATAATAGCATTTTCCTCCTGTTGTTCTTCGTAATTAGTAAGGGAAATATTTTGGGTATCCTCAAGAGAACTTTCTTTTTTTAATTCTTCTGCAATCTTTTGTAATTCTAATTTAGCAGTAGCTTGATCTGGCTCAATTGTTGTATACTCAAGTTCTTCTTTTTCTTCTACTTTATCAATAATAACAGGTACATTTTCATCAATTATATCCTCTTCTACAGTCTTCTCATCAATCGTAGAATCTAATTGTAAAGGAGAAGCCTCTTCTAAAACAATTGGTTCCATAACTGGTTCTTCATAATAAACTTCCTCTTGTACAGGAACCTCTTCTTTTACCTGTTCTACTAACTTATTTAACTCACGAGTATTATGTCTCATTCTTCTTCTAGAAGTATTTTTCTCAACAAAATATATCATTAAGCATAAAATACATGATACTCCAATTACTATATATCCAATAACAAAATTTCTTGAAGCTAAAAGCGACAATAAATCTGACATAATCTTCACCTCTAAAATAAGTCTATCATAGAATTAAAAAATTCTACGAAAGAATCAAAAGATATTTTACTAATTGACAATTCTTTTGACAAAAGTTTACTTATGTTCGATTGACATATTTTTACAAAATCATCAACAAATATCTTACTAAAGAAAGAATATCACATTTTTCATAAGAAAGATATATTTTTTTATAATTTTTCATAAATTTTATTATGAAAGAAAATTTTATAAAATCAACTCTTATTCTAATCATTGGTGGTTTTTTTACCAAAATTCTTGCGATGACAATAAAAATAGGAATGGCAAGAGTCATTGGTACACAAGGCTTAGGCCTTTATATGATGCTTCTTCCTACTTTTAATTTATGTATTACAATTAGTCAATTTGGTATACCCCTAGCCCTTTCTAAATTAATTTCAGAAGATACTAGAAACAACAAAAAACTATTTTTATCCATTCTTCCTATCTCCATAATAATTAATATATTCATGATGATTTTTATCATTCTTCTAGCTCCAGCAATTGCAAATACCTTTTTAAAAAATAAAGATTTAACAATTAGTATTTATGCCATTTCTCTTGTCATTCCTTTCACAACCACATCAAGTATCTGTAGAAGTTATTTTTTTGGAAAAAATCAAATGTTACCACACGTCATTTCCAATCTAATAGAAGAAATACTAAGACTCCTAATCATTATTTGGTTCATCCCAATCATAATCCCCTATGGAATTAATATTACGGTATGTTTTTTAATCTTATCAAATATCGTCAGTGAAAGTATCTCTACTATTATACTTCTTCTTTATCTTCCAAAAAACGTTACATTTCATAAAAATGATTTCATTCTAAATAAAACTTATGTAAAAGAAAGTTTACAAATCTGCATACCAAATACAACAAGCCGTTTAATTGGTAGTATTGGTCTTTTTCTAGAGCCTATTATCTTAACCAATGTTTTATTAAAAGTAGGTTATCCATCTTGGTATGTTACCAAAGAATATGGTATTTTATCAGGATATATAATCCCTCTATTATTAATTCCTTCTTTCTTTACTCTAGCAATTTCTCAAGCTCTTCTTCCAACAATTTCAAAAGCCTATGCAAAAAAAGACAAAGCATTAATCAAGAAAAAGTTAAAACAATCAATCACATTATCTCTCATGATTGGAGTACCAACAACAATAATTATGATGACAAAACCATCTCTTATTTTAAAAACAATTTATCATACGACAGCAGGAATCAAATACCTAAAAGTTCTAGTCCCTATCTGCCTATTCCAATATTTTCAGTCTCCATTAGGAAGTACTCTAGAAGCCATTGGAAAAAGCAAAGAATTAATGAAAATTACTCTTCTATCAACAATTATAAGAACTCTTCTAACCTTCCTATTATCTTATTTAAAAATTGGATTATGGGGTCTAATAATTGCTATTAGTATAAACATCCTCCTAACAACAATATTAGAGTATTATCAAATAAAAAAGTATCTTTAACTACACGAATCTTTAGGATTCTTTTCACGAAAAATACACAATTATTGTATAATATAACTAATGGAGGAAATTATGAAAATATTAATTGTAGATGATGAAGAAAAAATTCGTTCTGTAATCAAAGAATATTGTCAAAGTAATCAGTATAAAACAGATGAAGCAGAAAGTGGAATGGAAGCCTTAGAAAAATTAAAAACAAATCATTATGATTTAATGGTATTAGATATCATGATGCCAGAAATGGATGGTTTTAGTATGTTAAAAGAACTGCCTATTGATAAAAGAATTCCTACAATCATTCTCTCTGCTAGAGGAGAAGAATATGATAAATTAATAGGATTTGACTTAGGAATAGACGATTATTTAACCAAACCATTTTCTCCAAAAGAATTAATTGCTAGAATAAAAGCCATTCTAAAAAGAACCAATCAAATAGTTCCAGATATTTATAAATATGATACATTAGAAATAAATTATTTATCTCATACTCTTAAAATAGATCAAAAGACAATAAACATTACTCCTAAAGAATTTGATATATTGACATATCTAATTAAAAATAAAAATATTGCTATTTCAAGAGAACAATTATTATCAAACGTTTGGGGATATGATTATTTTGGAGATGATAGAACAGTAGATACTCATATTAAAATGTTAAGAAATAATCTTGGAAAATACAGAGAACATATAAAAACTGTAAGAGGATTAGGATATAAATATGTGGAAGACGAAGAATAGCCTAAATAGTGAAATTCTAAAATATTTTTTAATTTTTTCAATTTTCATTCTAGGGATTCTATGGTTTTTTCAAATTATTTTCTTTAATTCATTTTATCGTACTCAAAAAACAAATGATATTCAAGTAGTAGCCGATAAAATTAAAAGAAATGAAGCAAATGAAAACCTAGAAGAAGTAATAAATGATTTAGCTTTTGACAAAGGAGTATGTATAGAAATAACAAATAATAATTATGACTTATTATATGGATCTACTTATTTTGGAAAAGGATGTATTTCTAGCATTGAAAAAACTTATCAATATAAATTTGATTTTATTAATAATGGAAAAAAAGAAGAAACTTATGAACTTACAAATCCTAAATTTAATAATAATACTTTAGTACACGCATTAAAACTAAAAAACAATCAATATGTATTTATCAATACTTCTCTAGAACCTGTAGATGGAATTGTTCCATTAATTAGAAAAGAATTAATTGTAATCACTGGTATCAGCTTCCTGTTATCCTTTATTTTAGCTTATTTTATTTCAAATCATATTGCCAAACCTATTAAAGAAATGGGTGAAGAAGCTGGAAAACTAGCAAAAGGAAATTACAAAGTAGAATTTGATGAAAACAATAAAATACTAGAATTAAAAGAATTATCTAGTATACTAAACCTAACAAAAAATGAATTACAAAAAACAGAAGAATTAAGAAGAGATTTAATGGCTAATGTCTCTCATGATTTAAAAACACCTCTCACAATGATTAAAGCCTATGCAGAAATGTCTAAAGATCTTCATCAAGATAACAAAGAAAAACAAGAAGAAGACATGAATATAATTATTCAAGAAACGGATCGTTTAACAATATTAGTAAATGATATTCTAGAACTATCTAAAATGGAATCTATTGAAGAAAATCTTTCTCTAGAAAAATTTGACTTAATTGAATTAATAGACACAATTATTGCACGATATAATGTTTTAAACGAATTAGAAAAATATACCTTCAAATTTATTCATAAAGAATCATCTATTCAAATAAAAGCAGATAAAAAAAGATTAGAGCAAGTAATCTACAATTTATTAAATAATGCTATAAACTATACCGGAGAAGATAACTTAGTAACCATTAAAGTAACAAAAAAAGAATCTATTATAGTAGAAATAATCGATACAGGAAAAGGAATTAAGAAAGAAGATATTCCCTATATTTGGGATAAATACTATAAAAATAAGAAAAAACATAAAAGAAATCTAATTGGTACTGGACTAGGTCTAAGTATTGTTAAAAAAATATTAGAAGAACATCATTTTACTTACGGAGTAAAAACAAAAAAAGAAAAAGGAACTACTTTTTATTTTGAAATACCAAAAGAAGAGGATTAACCCCTTCTTTTTTTATATTAATCTTAATTTTTTTCTAGAAGCTATAATTTCTTCATCAGTCATTGGAATCCATTCTATTCTTTTTTGCTTAACGACTTCTTGCTCTTGAACACTATTTTCATAAGTCTCTTCTTCTGCAATAACTTCTTCAAATAGCTTTTGTGCATAAATATCAATAGCATAGTTAGAAGAAATTCCATATCCTTCACTAGTATCTTGAATTCTACTCATAATTCTCTCTCGAATTGGTGGATAATATTTCGTTAATAATTGAACTTGTGATTGAAAGATACTTTTCATATCATTTTCGTTAATAATAATCATTCCATTTTTAAAAGGTATTTCTAATCTTGGAAAAGAACTTTTTCCTTCAAAATAATCTAATATTTCATGAATATGACTTTTCAATGATTGAAAAACAACTTGAGTAAATTCTTTAGATTTTAAGTCTTTATCACTATAATAAGTTTGAAAAGAATATTCTCTATTTTTAATACATTGACCACGAACATGACGAATCATTTGTTTCATCAAAAATTGAGAATAAGGTTCTTTCTTTTCTCCAATAATGATTGGCATATTAGGATTTTCACGAATCCATGAACCAACAGAACTTTGAATACATTTTTTTAAATGCATCTGGCGAAAACTATTAAAAGAATACTGATCTCCTAATATATTTTCTGTTCCATAACCAATCCAACCATTTACTTTTCCTGTTAAAACAGGTGGCTCATAAATATGAGCATCTAAATTATATTCTTCTTTAATCTCTTCTAAAATATCAACATAAGTAGCTAAGTTCTTTGTATTAGAATAAAATACCATCGTATCATCACGATTACCATACTCATCAAACTTGAAGAAAAAACGTACTTTACGCTCCTTACATTTTTTCATAAATTCTAATGCTATTAAATGAACACATGGAACATCACAATTAATATATAAACGATGTTGAATAGTATCTCTTTTATGAGTTTTAGCATAAACAGAGCGAGAATCACAATACTCCCAACCAGAAAACTCACTAATCTTATCCCAACGTAATAATTCTAAAGCATCTTTAACGTCATCTCGATCCGTATCATTACCATTTAAAATAGATAAAACCTCTTCAAAACTATTAGGCTTTTTCCCCTTTAAATATTTTAAAATCAATAGAGCATTCTCTCTAATATTCTTATCAAAAGAAAGATGTGTTACTATATATTCAAGTCCACTCTTCCACTCTTGAAATAAATAAGTATAATAAGGATTTTTATACTTATATAGAAAGTAATTAGTAACTTTTTTATCTTTATCCTTTCTATAATGTGTTTTAACTAAATTACTATAAAAAGATCCATAACCATCCCCATCACCAATATAAGCATCCAAAATATAATCTAAGAAATGCTCATCATTCATTGGATTTTCAATAGATTCATATAATTCTCTTGTTTTCATCGCACTAACCCCCATTAGTACGCATATTATATCACATATGTTCGAAAAAATCAAGAAAACTAGTTGTAAATATATAATTCATGTTGACATCTAGTACAAGCAACATATAAAAGATTTCTCTCATTACTCTTATAAGAATTATTTCGATCATTATAAATAATGACACTATCAAACTCTAATCCTTTAGAAACATATGCAGGAATAATGACCAAATCTTTATGAAAACTCTTTGTATTTGCATCTACCAAAGAAATATCTACATCATCATGAATTAATTCATATAAAGCTTCTGCTTCTCGATTATCTTTTGTAATAACCGCAGTACTTTGATATCGATTATGTAGAGTCTGAATATCTTCAATTAATCGTTTCCGTAAATCTGCTACTCCTTTACGAATCAATACAGGCTTATTGGTTTTCTTACGAATGGCATTGACATGTTTCAAATGAAGAATCTTATTCGTATAATCAATAATCTCTGGAGAAGAACGATAAGTCTTTAATAATTCTAAGTATCTAGTTTCTCCTCGAAATAAGTCTTTTAACTCTTCTAAAGAATCATAATGATAATAAGGATTAATATTCTGATTGATATCTCCTAATATGGTAAATTCTGCCTTTTTAAAGATATTACATATAATAATATATTGAAGTCTATTATAATCTTGTGCTTCATCAATCACTACTTGACGAATACTAGCCTCATATAAAAATCCCTCTAACATTCCTTTAATATAAGTAAATATTAAAGCATCTTCATAATGAAGAACATCAACATTAATAAAAGAATCAATAAACTTTTCATCTAATTTCATACGACAATATTCACTTAAAAAGAATTCTTTCATAATTTTTTGATAATCCTTTTCAAAATTACTATTCTGATACAAAAGCTTTAAGTATGTTTTAATTCTACTAGTTTTTCCCTTATAATTTCTAGAACATAACTTCTCAGCAATCTCATCTACTCGTTCAAATAAAGGAAATTTTTCATACTTTTCATGTAGCATAGAATTAATTTCATTTTTATCAATCAAATTCTTTTCTCCCTCTTTAAAAGAAGAAGTAAAAGAACAATTCTCTACGTAGTTTTCTAAAAAAGCATCCAAGTCATCAATAATAGAATCACTCTGTTTATATTCTACTAGTTCTGGAAATACTTCATTGTACGAATAATAACGAGATACAAAATCAGTAAAACTCTCTACTCCTTTATATTCGGTAATAAAGTGTTCTAAATAATCTGCAAAAGTAGTTTGTAATGTATTATATTCCCCAAGAGATGGTAATACATCAGAAATATATTCTGTAAAGATTTGATTAGGAGAAAAAATAAGAATTTGATTACTATTTAAATTAGGTAGTCGATACAATAAAAAAGCAATTCTATGAAGTGCTACAGTAGTCTTCCCACTACCTGCAATTCCTTGTACTATCAAATTATCATCTTCTAAATTACGAATAACTTTATTTTGTTCCATCTGAATCGTATTGACAACATTCTTCATTTTATCACTAGATTCTTGAGCTAAAACTTCCTGTAATACTTCATCATTAATATTTAAAGAATTATCAAAAACACCAACTAACTTACCATCTTCTATTTTATATTGACGCTTTCTCTTCAATTCTCCAGAAAAAGTACCACCAGGAGCAGTATAACTACAAGGACCCGTTTCATAATCATAAAACAAACTACAGATTGGACTTCTCCAATCATACAATATATTATTAGAATCTTTATCTTTTAAATAAGTAAGAGACATATAAATATTATAAATATCCCCTTCATCATCTTTAAATACAATACTCGCAAAATAAGGTTTCTTTTGAATGCTTCTAAGTCTCTTATAATACTGTTCTTTTTGTAATACTTTAGAAGTTTCCATACTAGTAGATTGCATTACTTGCTGCATCTCACCTTCATCAAAACTAGTTGCATTCTCCCACATCATTTTCTTAAATTCTAATAAATCATCTTCCCCATGAGAAACATCTACTCCCAAAGAAGAAATCGTATCATTCAACAAAGAATGAACTTTTTTAAGGATTCTTTTTTCTTTTAATAATTCTTTCTCTTCAATTGCCATCATATCACCTGTCTTTATTCTCTATATTCACTATATCATAAATCAAGATAATAAGTCACAAAGAATACAAAACTTAACGTAAAGAAAAAGAACTATTTCTAGTTCTCTATAACTTCAATTAAAATCAATTAGTATCAAC
>CAMOGG010000033.1 GCA_946614095.1 uncultured Caryophanales bacterium
TAGTGATTTAGTAGAAGAAAATTTAATTCATGCGAAAGAAGAATTATTAAAATATAAATCTAAGGGCAATATTTCTTATAAAGTTTGTGATGTTTCTCAGTTAAATGATTTAGAAGAATTAATGAAATTTAGTATAAGCGAATATGAAAAAGTAGATATATGGATTAATAATGCTGGTGTTAATCAACCTCAAAAAGCATTGTGGGAACTAAGTGAGAATGAGATTAGCAGAATTATTCATGTTGATTTATTAGGTACCATTTATGGTTCTAAAGTTGCCATGGAGCAAATGGTTAAGCAAAAAAGTGGTGCAATCTATAATATAGAAGGTTATGGTAGTAATGATGCTCATATGCTAGGACTAAATATGTATGGTACTAGTAAAAGAGCTGTTACTCATTTTACGGATTCTTTGGCATTGGAGTCGGAAGAAAAAAATACAGGTGTCATTGTCGGTAAATTGAGTCCTGGTATTATGATTACAGAGTTTACTACTCACTCTCTTGGTAGTGATAAAATAGAATTATCTGATAAAACGAAAAAAGTTTATAATATTTTAGGAGATACTCCTGAAGTTGTTGGTAAATACTTGGTTGATCAAATGATTTCTAATAAACAGAATCATGTTAAAATAAATTGGTTAACGAATAGAAAAGCATTTTTTAGATTCTTAACAGCAGGATTTCATAAAAGAGATTTTTTTAAAGAAGATTAATCTTCTTTTTTTGCATAAGAAAGAAACCTTTTTATTAGGTTTCTTTTCTTATTATTGAATAATACTTCCACCCCATTCTATTACAGTAAATCCAACTCTATCTGGAGTTATTAAGGATTGTTCTTTTACTTTTATTTTTTCTTCTAATGGTTTATAATCCATAAATATTCTAATGATATTATCTGGTTTTGGAGTAATATCCATTGGCATGTAAGAATTAATTTCTTGTTCTGTTTCAAAATAAATATAATTATACGGATTATATTCTAGTTTTGGTAGCCAATAGACAATGAATTCATTTGCTTCTTTATCTGTTAATCCTAATACTCTTAGTTTTTCTTCTAGAAAAGTACTTGTTTGTTCTCCTGGAATGACGAATCCTTCTTCTTTCATTTCTCCATAATGACTTTTTCCTTCCCAATATAATCCATAATACTCTCTATTTTTATTTTCATCTATTAGCGTTCCATCTGGATAAGCAGTAACTATCCAACTATTATTATATTTTGGATAAGTTGTTGTGAGTAATTCTTTATTTTTTAAAGTTACTTTTACTTCTGTTTTTTCTTTTGGATAAAGATAAATCATTGGTTTATATGCAACATTTGGATTACAATGTGGATCATTCATTGCTTTATAATTTAAATCTACTTTTAAACTATTTATATTTTTTTCTATTGGTAAAATAAAATATTCTACTTCAGGAGCACAAACTCCACATTTTGCAGTATATTCTACTTTAATTTTTATCTGATTGTTTGTTATTTGATAATCTGTTGGTCTAACATTTTCTTCAGAACATGGATCAATTTGAATAGGAATTAGTAAATAATTATGATTTTTAAAATCTTCTTCTGTTATATTAGATTTTACATCAGATTTAAAAGTAATATAGTTAGAATAAATTATACTTTCTCTTATTTCTTCATCAGTTTGAATTGTTACTTTAGAGAATTCTGATGGTTTTGATATTTCTACCTTTTTTTTATTGATTATCCATGTTCCTAATACCACTATTATTAGTATAAGAATTAATAATATAATGATTCCTTTTTTCTTTTTCATTTTTTTACTACACTTTCTATTTTTTGCTCTGTAAAACGGTACTTTTCCTTTACTTCTGGATATTTTTCATGGTCTACTTCACTTAGAAACATGTCTAATGGTCTTACCCATAATTGTCCGTCTCCATAAAGTGCTCTATATAAGACCATATCTTCCTTTGTTTCTGAATATCTGACCGTATCTAATACTAAATAATAGTCCCCTTTAAAATGTTTATAAATAGTATTTTTTTTTAATTTTCTCATAAGCGTCCTCCTATTTTTATTGTAACAATTATTTAAAAAAAAGAAAAGACATACTTTTTTGTATGTCTATCTTCCTCCATGATTTTGATTATTATTATTATTTCCAAATCCCCAGAATAGGAAGAAAATAATAATAATGATTATAAAGATTGCCCACCAACTATTCATACCATCATTGTTGGTTTGATATGGTGGGTACACTGGATATCCATATGAAACCATAAATATTCTCCTTTCTTTGTATTGTATGAAGAATATTTATTTTTGATAATGGTGTTTACTCTACTGTTACACTCTTGGCAAGATTCTTTGGCTTGTCAATATTACATCCTCTTTTTTTAGCAACATAATAAGCTATCATCTGTAATGTAGGTACTATTAAAAGAGATTGTAATTTTGGGTGAACTTTCGGTACAATTATTTGATTTTCATAATTACTCTCTTCATTTCCAACATAAATTGGAATAGCTCCTCTTGAGATTACTTCTTCTAAATTTGATATTGTTTTTTCTTTGGTTACTTCATCGGATACAATACCAAATACAATGGTTCCTTTATTTACTAAAGAGATTGTTCCATGTTTCAATTCTCCTGCTTGATATGCATCACTATGAATATAAGATACTTCTTTTAATTTTAAACTTCCTTCTAAGCTTATGGCATAATCTATTCTTCTACCGATAAAAAATACATCTTCTTCCTTATATATTTTTTCTGCTAGTTCTTGATAAAATTCTTCTTTATCTAATAATACTTTTAAGTGTTGTGGTAACTTCTTTAAATCTTCCAAATACTCTTTATCAGGATTGATTTTATAAGATAATAAACTTAAGATTAAGACTTGCAAAATATAGGCTTTTGTTGTTGCGACTGCAACTTCTCTTCCTGCTTCAATTAATATTTTATAAGTACTTTCTCTTGCTATGGTTGACCCTTCTACATTAACAATTGCTAATGTATCAATATGATTTTCTATGGCTTTTCTCATAGCAGCAATCGTATCCGCTGTTTCTCCTGATTGAGATATTAATATGACTAAAGTATCTTCGTCATAAATAATATTACGATAGCGATATTCACTCGCAACATCAATTTCTACTTTTAATCCATCTTCTTCATATAGATTTTTACCAATCATGCCTGCATAGTAAGCAGAACCACAACCTATAATATGAATATGTTTATATTTCTTCAAATCTGGAAGAAGTTCTATATTATCTTGATATTTCTGAATTAAATGATCTACTAAAACTGGTTCTTCCATAATTTCTTTTAACATATAATGTTCATATCCATGAAGAGTAGAATCTTCATCATTAAGAGTACTTACTAGTATTTCTTTTTTCTGTTCTTTACCATTCTTTTTTATCACATAGCTATCTTTATCTAAAATAGCTAGTTCTTTTTCCTCTAATAAAATATAATCTTTCGTATATTTTAATATTGCTCCAATATCACTCGTTACAAAAAACTCATTATCTCCTATTCCTAATATTAAAGGAGATTCTTTTCGAATGGCATATAATTTTTCATCATCTTCACAAAGAATAGCTAGTGCATAACTTCCTTTTAATTCTTTCGTCGCTTTTTCGATTGCTTCTTCTAAGTTATTCTCATAATATAGATTGATTAAAGCAGCAATGACTTCTGTATCTGTCTCACTATAAAAATGAACTCCTTTTTCTTCTAGTTCTTTTTTTAGTTCTTTGGCATTTTCAATAATACCATTATGAACTAAAGTTATCTTTCCTACTTTATGAGGATGAGCATTTGTCTCATTTGGTATTCCATGAGTAGCCCATCTTGTATGAGCTATTCCTATATGACTTTCTATTAGTTTTTCTTTGCTGATTTTATCTTCTAGGTTTGATATTTTTCCTACGCTTTTTATGATTTGAATATGATTCTTTTCTTTCAATGCTATTCCTGCAGAATCATATCCTCTATATTCTAATTTTTTTAAACCTTCTAATAAGATTTCTTGTGGATATTTTTTTCCAATATATCCAATTATTCCACACATATTTTTCCTCCACTATGAAAAAATGTGAAGATATATTTTTTGTTGTAATTTTGATTTTACTTTTTGTAATATATCTAACGAATCACTAATCCGTAGTAGCACCCGCCGAAATTTCGATTACTACTATCCTCGTCAACTCTTTCAAGTTCTGGCGCTAAAATGAGTTATCTCCTTTCTCCTTTCTCATTCTTAACATTATTATACACAAAAAAAAGGAAAATGACAATTTCCTTTATCTTGTTACTTCTTCTTCTGAGAAGATATAATATTTCTTTTCATTGGTATTTTTTCTTTCTTTAATCAATTGATCTTCTTCTTTAGCATTCTTATATATTAAGGAATAACTATCCACGATATTTTTTTCTTCTAATAATTCTTTTTCTTCTTCTTGAGTAATGGTTCCTAAGTTTTTCTTTTGTTGTAGTTGAAGTACTTTTTCAGTATTTTTTTGATAAGTTATATATCCATTATTTACTCGATAATAATGATAAATATTCATATTATTAGAAATATCTTTTAGGTAAATTTCATAATCTGCTACTGTACTTTTACTAATCTTACAACCAGCTTCTGTAATATAAGTTGTTGGTATTCTATTTTTTATTTCATCATAAGCTTTATGAGTAAAAGAAATGCAATTTGCTTGGTTTTCACTATTTTCTTTCCAAAATTTTGTGTTATGAGTTGTATTATACTGAAAATGAAATAGATTTATTATTACCACAACTAAAAATATAAAATAAATTAAAATAGCTGGAATGAAATTTACTCCACCCTTTTCTTCTACAATACTTTGTAAGGTATAGTTATCGGAACCTTTATACTTTTCAAGAATTCTTTTTATCTTCCAATTTGCTGATAATAAATATATTTTATTAAATACAAATCCTAAGATTATGATAGTTATAATTGCATAAAAAATAAAGATTTTTGGAAATAATACAATGACAATACCAGTTATGATTAAGCCAATGATACCTGTAATATACATTTTACGATATAGACAGTACATCCAATTTAATAGTGCTGCATAAATATTGAAGATTCCATTTTTAATTAAATTATAATCTTCTCCAATATAAGACTTTTCAAATTCTTTATCTTGTTCTTTTTTACTATACTTTTCAAAAGAAAAAGAATTTAGACTTTCCTCTTCCATTTCGTCTTCTTCTTCATGAAAGTCATCAATATCATCGTCTAGTAAGTTCATTTCCTCATCATCGTCATCTAAATCTAAATTTGTTACTTCTCCATTATAATATCCACAGATTGTACAAAAGTTTTCTTTTTCTCTTAGGCGTTTTCCACATTTCTTGCATCGCATGTTCTCACCTCTTTTTAATCTTCCCCTAATCGTTCATAGTTTCCGTTATGAGTGTTATTGTATTCTGCAATCTGTTCTGCAAAAATAGTATCAAATTGTGGCATGGACTTGGTAATTACATCTTGATATATATTCTTACTATTCATAATTGCCTGTTTAAAATCAATAACGTTTACTTCAAAACGATTATTAAATAGAGCATTTGAGAAAGCTTGCTGAACTATCGTTAAAGAAACATCAGGATATCTAGAGCCTATTTCATAGATTCTTTTATATTCACTAGTAATATCTGTAATAAACTCCATCATTTTTTTCTGAATAAATGGTGTATACATCATTTTAGCACCTGTTCTATATTCTATTTTTGGTAATGTTCCCATTAATATTTGAATGTTTTCTTCACGAGTAGGTTCAAATATTTCAACTTTTTGGAAACGACGAACAAAGGCTTTGTCTCTTAGAATATATCGTTCATACTCTTCTGTTGTAGTTGCTCCTATGACTTTAATATCTCCACGGTCTAGTGCTGGTTTAAACATATTGGCAAAGTCTAGAGCTTCTCCTTTGGTTCCCATCAGTGTATGAATCTCATCTATAAATAAAATTAGCTTTGTCTTATCTTTTAATTCATCAATTAGTGTTTGAACTTTTGACTCTCCTGTTACGGGATCTACTCCTAATAAGGCAGCTGTATTTAGTTTGATTACTTGATATCCTTTTAAAATATCTGGAACAACATTTTTTTGAATACGATAAGCTAATCCTTCTACTGTAGCAGTTTTACCAACACCGGGTTTCCCAATTAAGACTGCAGATTTATCAGGAGTCAATAAGATTAGTATTAATTGTTTAATTTGTTCATCTCTACCAATTGCTGGATTGGTAATATATTCTTTTTCTTGGAAGTTTTCTCCATAGTTTTGTAGTATGCTAATACGTCTTGATTTTATATTAAAATTATTTTCTACTTTTTTATCAAATACTTCATTCATATCCATGTTCTACCACTTCCTAACTTATTTTTATTATATCATGTTCCTTTTTAAAATAGAAGAGTTCTTGATGAGTCTCTATTATTTATTCTTTTATTTTCATTGGATTTACATGTATTACTGTTAAATAGATTTCAGGTATTTCTTTTTCAATTTCTCTTTCTAGTTTATTAGCAATATTATGACTATCAAAAGTTGTTAGATTTCCATCTACAAATATTGTAAATGATATTTGATACCGATATCCTACTGGAGTGGAATTAAAGTGGTTTATCTTTTTTACTTCTTTATGTCTATTAATTAGTTCATAGACTTTGTCTTTGGTTTCTTCATTCATTGACTTATCCATTAAGACATCATAACTTTTTTTAAATAATTGAATTGCTGTAATAGCAATCCATATAGAAATTATAATTCCAACAACGATATCCATTATACGATAACCCTGTAATCCTATTATTCCAGATAGTAGCGTTAACATCGTAATAAAGCAATCATTTCGATGATCTTTACTATTTGCTTCTATTAAAATATTATTATCTTTTTTGTATATTTTTTTAGTATATAAGTATAGACTAAACTTTATTATTATGGTAACCATACAAATAATTATCAATGAATATGTAAATATAATTTCTTTTTGATAAATATATGTTTCGATGGCATTTTTAATTACTGATATGGATGTTAGTAGCATGGCAATACTAATTAGAAAAGAATAGATGTATTCTGCTTTACCATGACCTAGATTATGATCATCGTCAGCTTCTTTGGAACTAATTCTATTTCCAATATATGTCATAATAGATGAAAAAACATCTCCAAAACTATTGAAAGCATCTGCTATCATTGATTGACTATTACTCATAAAGCCAATACTACCTTTTATTATTAAAAGAAATAAATTACAAATAATTCCTAGAATACTGGCTCTTTTGGTATTATTATATCTTCTATCCATGTTAATCTCCTATAGTTTATCAATATGATCTATAAACTCATTTATTACATATCTATTTTGTTGAATCAATTTATTCTCATTTTGATATTTGAATAAATCTTCAAAAGAATCATTTGGATGTTCTTGCTGTAGATGATTTATCCATCTATTGTAGCAAGTATCTTCACAGGTTCTTAGTATGATAATATCCCCTTTTAACAATGATATTTCTTTTATATTCTGAAAATAGTTACTTTCTATGATTATCATTTTTCTAGTTATTTCAAAATAATTTATTGTATCTTGGTATAGTATATCAAAATTTGTTTTACTATTTGGAATATTCTTATATTTTTTTTGTAAATATTTGTAAAATTCTTTCTGAGTTTCTGCAATTTTTTCTAAATCTATCACAACACAATTAGAATTATTCCGATAGATTTTGGTAGCAGTTGATTTACCACTTCCATATACTCCTGCTATATTTAAGACGGAATTTTCACTTAAATGTTTTATATAAGGATCTTTATCAATATTCTTTGTGATATAGAGTTCTTCTTTTCGAAAGATTTCTTTTAAAAAGTCTTTTCTCTTACATTGATATTCATATACTTCTACTGGATCTTTGATAAGAGTATACTTTACAAAATGAGTTGTTTTTAATCTTTGAAATCCTAATTTTTCCATTAGTTTCCAACTACTATTATTGTTTTTTGCTACTGATGTTATGATTTCTGTTATTTCTACTTCTATGAACATATATTTTAATACTTCTAAAGCTGCTTCGTATGCATATCCTTGTCTTTGAAATGGAGTATCAATAAACCAACCTATATCTCGAATATCTTCTATTTCTTTCTTTGGGCCATCTTGAACACTAATTTGTCCTATCACTTCATGAGTATCTTTTTTTTCTATTGTCCAACAATATACATTTGGAAGGGATGCGTATTCTAACTTTTTATATTGCCACTTTTTTTCTTTTTCCCAATCATCATTTATTTTTGTTACTAAGTATAATTTACTAATTTCTTCTTTTTTTAATATTTTCCATAGTAATTTTAAGTCTTTTTCTTCTGTTTTATGTAGAAGTAATCTTTCTGTTTCAATTGTTCTACTTCCTAATTGTTTCATTACTTATTCCTCATTCTTAAATATTCAATAAAGCCCTTTAATAGCTCTTTTTTCTCATAATCAATCCAAGAAATATCTTCTAATATTTTTAAACTATTATCATAACGCTTATTCATTTCATCTAAAGCTAGTTGATCTACATTACTCTGCATCAAGATATCTTGTATTTTTTGAATTACTTCTTCTGTTAATGATTCCGTGCCATAGTATTTTAAAAATTCTTCTTTATATGTTGTCTTTAAAATATTGGAATATAGAATGGTCTGTTTAAATTCTTTGATATCAGACCCCTTTACTTTTCCCGTTTCTGTTGAATAAATTCCTAAAATATCATCTTGTATTTGAAATGCGATACCTACTTCTTCACCAAACTTTTCTATATCTTTAATTTTTTCAGGAGAAGATCCTGCTAATAACATTCCACATACTATTGGTCCAATAATTGTATAATAAGCAGTCTTATAACGGTATATATCAATAATGCTTTTTTCTAATAATTCTGGATTCATTTCTCCTTCTTTACTTTTTGTAGGTAAAATAACATCTAATAATTCTCCCTTTATAGTTTTTAATACAATATCATTAAAATAACTTAATACTTTTCCAAGATTTGGATTATCCTGATAAGAATCTGAAATAGTTTTATTTGCAGAATATAATCCATAGTCTCCCATACATAATGCAATTGCATTACTAACATCCATTGCTTCTTTTTCTGAAAGATGACTTTTATATTCCTCATAGTTTTGAAAATGAATGGTTTTTTTATTTCTTCTTATTTCATCTTTATCAATAATATCATCGTGTACTAAGATAGCAGTTTGAAATATTTCATAAGCAAGGGCTAAGTCATCACTTACTTCTTGATTTTCTTTTTCTAGAGAATAACCTAAATTAACTAGTGTTCCTCTAACTAGTTTTCCATCTGAGTTTAATTCTTTAAAATACGTTAAGTTTTTTTGAATATAAGGATTTTCTTCTATGATAAGTTTTTCATTATAAAATGATAACTTTTGGTCTAGTTTCTTTTTTTCCTTTTTATAATAATCGATAAATTTTTCTATATTATTCATTGTTTTCTCCTTTTTCTTGTTTTCTTTCTAGTAATGATGCAATTAATAAGATTACTACTCCAATGGTAATACCCATATCAGCTAAATTAAATATTGGAAATGAATAAGAAAATATATGAATGGCTATATAGTCAATAACGGCATGATGAATAATACGGTCTATTAGATTTCCATATACTCCTCCCATAATCATTCCAAAGGAGTAAATTGATAGTTTAGAAAGGTTGGTTTCTTTTTTTATCAGATAGTTTAATATGCATAAAAATAGTACACTAATTACTATTAATAATAAAGTATTGTCTTTTAATATGGAAAAAGCTGCTCCTGTATTTTTTACATATATAAGAGAAAGAAAGTTTGGAATTAGCTTGATTTGCTGAGATAAATTCATATTTCTTTGAATCAATGTTTTAATAATTTGGTCTAGTAAAAATATATTGATTGCTATGATATCTACTTTCTTATCATTTTTCATTTTTTTCTCCTTCTATTTTTCTTATTTTATCTGCAATTATTTGGATTTCATTTAGTCTTTTTTCTACTTTTCCTCTTATTTTTAAAATATCTCCTCTTTCTATATTAGGATATTTTTCAAAAGTTTTTGGAAAGATTATAAATTCTTTCGTCGTTGTCTCATCACTTCCTGTTATAAAAGCCATTTTATCTCCTTTTTTTGTATTAATCACTTTTATTTTTTCGACTAATATTAAAGTATCTATGGTTTTATCAAAATAATCGTCTACTTTGTTGAGTAAGACTCCATATGGATTTTCTTTTTTATACATGGTGGTTGGATGGGTAGAAAGATAAAAGCCAAAGACTTCTTTTTCTTTTTCTAATAAGATATTTTCAGAGTATTCTTTCTTTTCTTCTATTTCTGGTTTCATTACTAATGAAGGATCAATATCTTTTGTTAATTCGGCATAATTGAATAGACTATCTAAGTTTTCTATTAGGGTTGCTCGATTATAGTGAAACTCATGAAATACGTTTGCATAAATCAAAGTTTCTAATGTTTTTTTACCAATACCTGATATATATAATCTACTCATGCAATCATATATATCAGTAAATGGTCCAGCTTCTTTTGCCTTTTCAATCTGTTCTGATACTACGACTCCTATTCCTTTTATGTTAGAGATTGGATATATTATTTTATCTTCTTTTACAATATATTTTGATTCACTATTATTGATGGTTGGCTTTTCTACTATTATCTTATTTGATTTAGCTTCCATGATATATTCACTTGTTTTAGATTCACTTCCAATCACATTAGAAAGTAAATTTGCAAAAAAGATTGTTTTATAGTGACTCTTTAGATAAGCCATTTTATAGGCAATCATTGAGTATACAACAGAATGAGATTTATTAAATCCATAACCAGCAAAATTTAGAATTAAATCAAATAGTTTCTTTGCTTGTTCATAAGTATGATTATTTTCTATACTTTTTTTAATAAATTTTTCTTCTTCTGACTTTAATAAATCTACTTTCTTTTTACTCATTGCTCTTCTTAGAATATCTGCTTCTCCTAAGGTATATCCTGCATAGATGTTTGCTACTTGCATGATTTGTTCTTGATAAATTAAAAATCCATAAGTATTTTTTGTTATCTCTTTTAAGGAGTCATCTAAATATGTGATTTTTTCTTCCCCATGTTTTCTTCTAATATAAGAATCAATATTTAAGGCTGCTCCAGGTCTAAACAAAGCAATTGCTGCGAAGATATCTTCAAAAGTATTTGGCTTTAATTTTCTTAAGAAATTTCTCATTCCTGATGATTCAAATTGAAATATTCCACAAGTATTAGCTGTTTCAAATATTTTTAAAGTATCTTTATCTTCTAATGGAATTTTTGTAAACTCTATTTCTTCTTTCGTAATCTTTTTAATATCATCTAGAATATTGGCAATTAATGTTAGATTTTTTAATGCTAGAAAGTCCATTTTTAATAGTCCTAATTCTTCTAAGTATTCCATAGAATAACTAGTAAGATACATATTATCTCCTCTTGTTAGAGGTACTACTTCATCTAAGTCAATTCTACTCATGATGATACCAGCTGCATGAGAAGAAGTGTGTCTTGGAAACCCTTCTAATTTCACCGCTATATGAAACATATTTTGAAGGATTGTATCACTATCAATTCTTACTTTGAAAGCTTGATTATTATGATAAATATCATTTAGTTTTTCTTTAGACATTGTTGGAATAAACTTACATAAAGAATCTACTTTATAAAGAGGAATGTTTAGTACTCTTGAAACATCTCTAATTACCTGTTTGGCAGCCATGGTACCAAATGTTACAATTCCGCTTACCCTTTTTTCTCCATATTTTTTTCTTACATAATCAATTACAATATCTCTTTTATCATCAGGAAAATCTGTATCAATATCGGGCATTGTTTTTCTTTCTGGATTTAAAAACCTTTCAAAGATTAAATCATATTTTATTGGATCAATATCTGTTATTCCTAGAGAGTAAGCTACTAGGGAACCTGCTGCACTTCCTCTTCCTGGACCTACTAATATATGATTTTTTTTTGCATATTTAATAAAGTCATATACTACTAAAAAGTAGTTAGGAAAGCCCATTTCATTAATAATTTTTAATTCATAAAGTAATCGTTCTTGATAGTTTGTTGGAACAATCCCATTCATTCTTTTGTTTAGACCAACTCTGCATAATTGAAATAAGTATTCCTTTGGATTATCACATTCATAAATTGGTAAAAGATTTTTTGATGGTGGAAAAACTAGATTGCAATTTTTTGCTATTTCTTCTGTTTTATCTATTCCTTTTTGACTACTAAAGTTTGTTACATTGGTAATATATAATTCATGATTTTCTATATCATAGTCCATTTGATCTAAAATAGTTTTTCCATCTCTAATTCGGTATAGATATGGTAATATTTCTTTTTCTTCTGTTACTTTATATAAGTTTTCTTGATGAAATACAATATGTTCTGTTATAATTCTTGCATTATTCTCTTCCTCTTTATTAGAAAATCCAATATAACAATCTATATAGATTTCTCCTAATGATTTCCAATATTTAGCATATTTAAATGGAAGAATACAGATGAGATTTTTATTATATTTTTTTATATCTTCCAACTTAATTTGTCTTTCGTTTTGGATTGTTGATAATTTCATTAATCTTTGGTATCCTATATAGTCTTTGGCATATAGTACGATTGAAAAGTCTTCTAGTAATAATTGTAATCCTATTATAGGCTTGATATCGTTTTTTTCGCATTTTTTTATAAACTCCATGGTACCATACATATTGGTATCTGTAAGAGCAATACTATCTAGGTGATTATTTTTTGCATAATCAATAATATCATCCACTTTTAAAAGACTTGATAATAAGGTATAATTACTTTTATTAAATAATGGAATATACATACAGATACCTCCTTAGGATTATTTTATCATATTATTTCTTTTTTTATCTTTTTATTCCTAAATATCCTTAATTTTTGCCATTTTGTTTGACTTTCTAAGCCTTTTATGGTAAAGTTATTAAGCAGATGTAATATGACCAAAGGAGGGATAATATGGCAGTAAATGTTTCAACTAGAAAAGGAAATGTGAAAAACATTCGATCTCATGCTTTAAACGCTACGAAAAAAAGACAAAATTTAAATTTACAAGTTTATCGATTAGAGGATGGTACTAAAGTAAGAATCTCCGCTAAAGAGAAAAGAACTTTAATGAAAAATGATAAAGCTGCATAATGATGCAGTTTTTATTATGAAAAAATGATTAGAAAACTAATCATTTTACTTACAAGTTAATCCTTTTGATATCATATCTGTTTGAATATTTAATTTAGAACTGTCTTTTGGATATTCTACACTTGTTGAAATATGTGTATTTTGAGTTGGATTTATGGTTGTCATATCAAGCTTTTCATAATCTACTTTAACATTAACAATCATACCTGTTGTTCCTTTTGGAGATAAGGTTATTTGATAACCAATTGTTGGATTCAAGAATGACTGATATACTTTTTTATATGCTTCTACGGTAGCAATTCCTTTCTCATTTCCATTTGTGGCAGAAATTGTGTATGATTTGGTAAATGATACTATTTTGTCATTTTCAAATTGATAAATGACTTTTAAATCGGTATCTGTACCATCTTCTCTATTTAACTTTATCATCTCACAGGTTAAAGACGTTTCTTTGACTTCTTTTTCTTGTGGCTCAACGATTTCTTTCTTTTGAATTCTTGATTCATCATTCTTAGATGAAAGTGTCTTAAATGTAAAGACAGACGAACCAATTGCAATTGATAGAATTCCTATGATTGCGACAATAATAGCTGGTTTTTTACTAGTCTTTTTTTCATATTGAATTGTTTTTTCTAATTCTTGCAAATTTAGTACTTGTGTCTTTTGTAACTCTTCTGGAGTTAGTTGTTGTGCTTGAATCTGATTTTGACTATTTTCTTGGTTCATTCTTGCCACCTCTATCCTAAATACATTATAACAAAAAGAATTTTAATAGCCAAGAAAAATCAAAAAAAAATAACTATTTCTAGCTATTTTTATTTCTGGCATCAAATTTTTTTCTTTCCTCGGTATTTAAAATCTTTTTTCTAATACGAATATTATTTGGTGTAACTTCAATTAATTCATCGGAATTAATATAATCTAGAGCATATTCTAAGGTAATTGGTCTTGGCCTTTTTAAGACTACTGTATGATCACTTCCTGCCGCACGAGTATTGGTTAATTGTTTTCCTTTTACGACATTTACTGCTAAATCATTATCACGATTACATTCCCCAACTACCATTCCTTCATATACTTCAGTACCTGGTTCAATGAACATAACTCCTCTATCTTCTAAGTTACCAATTGAATAAGCTGTTGCATTACCATTTTCCATAGAAACTAGTACTCCTAGTTTTCTTTCTCCAATTACAACATTTTCATATGGTAAGAATTCCTTAAATGAGTGATTCATAATACCGTATCCTTTTGTTAAAGTCATAAAGTCTGTAGAAAAACCAATTAATCCACGAGAGGGAATTGTATATAATAGACGTACTTGATTTTCAAAATTAGTCATGTTTTCCATTTTTCCACCACGAACGCCTAGTTGTTCAATGATTGGTCCAACTGATTCTTCAGGTACTTCTATTTGTAATTCTTCATATGGTTCGTATTTTACTCCATCAATTTCTTTAATAATTACACTTGGCTTTGATACTTCTAATTCGAAACCTTCTCTTCTCATATTTTCTATTAAAATTCCTAAGTGTAATTCTCCTCTACCACTAACTAGGAATGATTCGTTGGTAGCTGGTTCTACTCTTAGTGATACATCTCTTTGTGTTTCTCTGTTTAATCTTTCTTCTATTTTTCTAGCTGTGACTATTTTTCCATCTCTTCCTACCATTGGAGAAGAATTAGTTCCAAAAGTCATTTGAAGTGTTGGCTCATCTATGTGCAATATTGGAAGAGGTAAAATATTATCATTATTACATACCGTCTCTCCTACTGAAATATCAGCTAATCCTGATATTGCTATAATATCTCCTGCTTCTGCTTCTTCTATTTCTACTCTATTATAACCATAATATCCAAATAATTTTTGAATTCTAAATTGTTTTGTTGAACCATCTAATCTACAACAAGTAACCATTTCTCCTGTTTTAATTTTTCCATTATGAACTCGCCCAATTCCAATTCTTCCTACAAATTCATTATAGTCTAGTAGTGCTGGCTGAAATTGTAATGGAGCATTTGAATCGCCTGTTGGAGATGGAATAATTTCCAATATTTTATCTAATATTTCATCAAATCCTTCTGTTTGTGTAGATAAATCATCACTTAACGAACAGGTATTATTAACGGCAGATGCATAAATTACATCAAAATCTAATTGATCATCATCCGCTCCTAATTCAATAAATAAATCTAATACTTCATCCACTACTTGTTTACATCTAGCACTTGGCTTATCAACCTTATTGATAATTACAATCGGTTTTACGCCTGCCTCAAAAGCTTTCTTTAAAACAAATCTTGTCTGTGGCATTGCCCCCTCATAAGCATCTACTACTAGTAGAACTCCGTCTACCATGTTCATAATACGTTCTACTTCTCCACCAAAATCAGCATGTCCTGGAGTATCTAAAATATTTA
>CAMOGG010000034.1 GCA_946614095.1 uncultured Caryophanales bacterium
TAGAATCTCAACAAATTCCTAAAAAATAAAAGAATATCAAATTGAAGTGATATTCTTTTTCTTTATCCCAGGAAACAATCCTATAATAGCTTTCACAACAATATCCGTCATTTTATCATAATTCATGTTTTCATGTTGATGATAAATGATTTCATGACATAAGGAATCAATAAAAGATAACATGACATGAATCTTTTCAAATAAATCATCATCACTAAAATGATGGCTTAAAAAAATCTGTCTTAATTCTTCTGTAACTTCTAATTCTTTTTGATAAAAATAATTCGCAACATCACTATCAGAATGAATCATAGCAGTAATCTCTTCATGAGCAATTTTAGATAACTTATGATCTTGAATATCTTCTAATATAAACTGTCTTAAAATATTCTCAAAAGAATCAAAAGAAAGATTAGAAAAATCAATTTTTAAAATAGGAAAGAATATTTCTTCTCCATATATACTTAATCCTTCCATAAATATATCATGTTTATCTTTAAAATATTGATAAATAATACCAGTAGAAACTCCTGCCTTATCAGCAATCTCTCTTGTATTTGTATGATAATATCCTTTCTGACAGATCAAATCAAATCCTGCTTGAATAATTTTTTCTTTTTTTAAAATAGCACGTTTTTGTACTGGCTTACGAACTGTCTCTTCCACCTGTATCACTTCCATTCATATGTATTATATCACAAGAAAAATGTGAAACAAATATCATATTTTATTGACGATAAAAAAATAGAGTAATATAATAAATATGAAATAAAGTTCATATTAGAAAAGAGGAATAAAATGAATTATTTTATTAAATTAAAAAAAGTAAAGAAAACATATCAAGTAGGAGAACAAAAATTTAATGCTTTAGATGGAATCGACCTAACAATTAATCAAGGAGAATTTGTCGTAATATTAGGACCATCTGGAGCAGGAAAATCAACTTTATTGAATCTTCTTGGAGGAATGGATAAAGTAACTTCAGGAGATATTTTAATAGGTGATGAAAATATTGCGAAATATAGTGATAAAGAATTAACGAATTATAGAGCAAATGATGTAGGATTTATCTTTCAATTCTATAATATAATGCCTACATTAACAGTAGAAGAAAATGTTAACCTAATTAAAGATGTAACAACTACTGATAAAGAATCAGATACTGTTTTAAAAAGTGTAGGACTATTAAAACATAAAAATAAATTTCCTGGAGAGTTATCCGGTGGAGAACAACAAAGAGTCTCAATCGCAAGAGCAATCATGAAAAATCCTAAAGTACTTTTATGTGATGAACCAACAGGAGCACTTGATTCAAAAACTGGTGTAGAGATATTAAAACTATTAAGAAAACAAAGTGATGAGGATACAACAGTAATAATTGTTACACATAACTCTTTAATCGCAGATATAGCTGATAGAGTAATAAGAATAAAAAATGGTAAAGTAGAATCAAATGAATTAAATAAGCATCCAAAAAACATTGATGAGGTTAAGTGGTAATATGTTAAGAAGAAAAATGTTTAGAGATATCAAAAAGAACTTATCTCAATTTATCACCATATTCTTAATGATCATGATTGGTATAATGGCTTATTCAGGAATAGAAGCATATATGGATGGTATGACAAAAACTGCTGATAAGTTTTATACAGAAAACAATTTGTTTGATTTAAATGTAATGGGACTACTGAATCATGATGATTTGGATAACATTAAAAAGATAGATAATGTCAAAGATGCAGAATTAAAATTATCACTTACCGCAACAACAAATAACGATAAAACATTATTATTAAATTGTATAGAAACAAATAATATATCTAAGTTTTATGTACTGGATGGAGAAAAATTTAATCCAGATAAATCAGGAGTTTGGTTAGATAACTTTTATGCAGAAGAAAATAATATTAAAGTAGGAGATACAATTCTTGTAAAATATGAAACAATGGAATTACAAGAAAAAGTATTAGGACTTGTGAATATACCAGATCATTTATATGATGTAAGAGATGAATCAGAACTTTATCCAGATAGAAAAAAATTTGGTTTTGCTTATATATCAGTAAATGAAATAACAGAAGATTATATAAAATCTTTAGTTATGAAAGAAGCAAATATTACTGATGAAAATATCTTTAATATGGTAAAGCCTGACTTTAATTATAAGGATTATATTCCATATAACAATATCATGGTAGATGTAAATGAAAAAGAGAATGTAACAAAAGTTAAAAATAATATAGAAGATCATATAGAAAATGCAAAAGCCATTATAAAAGCAGAAGATACATCGTCATACGTTGCTTATCAAGGTGAAATAGATGAAGGAAAAACTTATGTAGGAGTCTTCTCAGGAATATTCTTATTTATTGCATTATTATCAGTAATAACTACAATGACAAGAGTAGTAAAAAGACAAAGAACTCAAATTGGAACATTAAAAGCACTAGGTTTTAGTAATAATAAAGTATTATTCCATTATATGGGTTATGGATTATGGATAAGTATCTTTGCATCCATTATTGGACTACTTTTAGGATATTATTTTATTGGAACAATATTCATGAATTTACAAATGGAATTCTTTGAAATACCAAATGGATATCCATCTATGGCAAGTAAGAGTTATTTAGTTGCTTTAGGAGTAATTCTAATAGTAGCACTGATTACGTATATAACAGGAAGAAGTATCTTAAAAGAAAATCCTGCAGAAACACTTAGAACAGAAATACCTAAGATTAAATCTAAATCATTAAATATAACAAAAGCAGGAATATTTAAAAAATTAAGTTTTTCAACAAAATGGAATATAAGAGATATTTTAAGAAATAAAATGAGAACATTTATGGGACTAGCTGGAGTGGTAGGTTGCTGTATGTTAATAGTCTGTGCTCTAGGTATGTTAGATTCCATGAATTTCTTTGTAAAATTACAGTTTGAAGATTTATATAATTTTGATTACAAATTGAATCTAAAAGAAAATATATCAAATGAAGAATTAAAAGTATTAACAGATAAATATGGTAGTCATACATCACAGTCTCTTGGTATTGAAATAAAAGATAAAGATGGAGAAAGAGAAGCAAATAATATCTTAGTAACAGATGCATCTAATGATTTAAGATTTGTAGATAATAAAAATAAAATCAAAGAGAAACCAACTGATGATGGAGTTTATGTAACATATAAATTAGCCGAGACTAAAGGCTATAAAATAGGAGATAAAATTAAATGGCATATTTATGGTGATAATAAATATTATGAATCTAAAATAATAGGATTTAATAAAGATCCCCAAAATCAAAATGTATCAATGACAAGAAACTATCTAGAAAGTTTAGATATTAAGTATCAACCAGATTCACTATATACAAATAAAAATTTAAGTAATACAAAAGAAATAAAAAATGTAGAAACAATACAAGACATAGAAGGATTAAAAGAAGGTATGGAAGGAATGCTTTCTATGATGAAAACGATGTTAGTATTAATTATATCTATAGCAGTACTACTAGGTGGAATAATAATATATAATTTAGGAATTCTTTCCTATACAGAGAAAGAATATCAATTTTCAACATTAAAAGTATTAGGATTTAAAGATAATCAAATTAAAAATATATTTATCAAACAAAATAATTGGATTGCAATTATATCTATAATAATAGGACTACCATTAGGTTTCTATTTAACAGATTGGTTATTTAAAACAGCGATTGAAGAACACTATGATTTCTGTGCATTTATAACGACAAGAACATATATCATATCTGCCATAGGAACATTTGTAGTATCATATTTAGTTTCTAGATTTTTAGCTAGAAAAATTAAAAATATTGATATGGTAACAAGTCTAAAAGGAAATGAGTAGAATATAACTACTCATTTTTTCTAAAATAAGTATCCTATAAGATATAATAGTATGATATAATAAAAACGAAATTTATTTGGAATAAATTGAGGTGTAGTATAGTGAAAAAAAGAAAAAAAGAAAAGAAAGAGGAGAAACAAAAGAAAAAAATAATAAAAATAATAGGAATCATCATTTTAGGAGTATTCCTATTACTAGGATCTTTTTTTGGAGTTTTTACTTATTTAAAAAACAAAGATCCATTCAAAAATACAAAAAATAAAACAATCATCTCTTTAGGAATATTTGACGATGGAACTTATTATATATCAAAAGCAAGTAGTAATATAAAATTCGCAATTAAAGGAAATAATCCATCATCTTATAAGTTATCAGGAAAAAATAATGAAAAAGTAGAATCTACAATTATCAAAGAAAATGGTAAAAATTATATTAAACCAACTCATCAATATGAAGAAGGAGAAACTTATGTTTTAGAATTAAAAGATACTACTTTTACGGATAAAGTATTAAAAGATACAAAGAAAATAGAATTTAAAATAGCAGAACAAGAAAAAAGTAAATATAAGTTAAAAAGTAATGTAAAAGAAATAAATACTAATAAAATAACAAAAGAAGAAGAAAATAAAATTAAAATAAAGGATTCCGATATAAAAGAAAATCAAATTATTTTAACAAAAGATCATAATACAATTACAAATGCCTACAAAATAACTTCTATAGAGGGGAATACTGCGACCATAGAATCTCCAGAAATATCAGAAATTTTTGAGAGTTTAGATCTATACAAAGAAGGAAATATTAGTTTTGATCATATCAAATTAAATAAAGATTTAGAAAAAGAAATAGAAACAGAAGTAAAAAAATCAAAAATATTTGAATTTTTAGCATATAACGTATATGCAGAACAAAAAGAGTTTACTCCTAAAATATCTTTAATAAAGGATGGAGATAAATTAAAAATAGAAGTAAAATTTAGTTTTAAACCAAACGGAAAAGAAAAGTTAGGATTAAAAGTACTAAAAAAACATGAATTAGATATAAAATTTGTTTTTGCAATATCAGTAAAATATCAAGGAAAAGCAGAATTAGGGAATCAAATTTCAATGGATATTGCTCTGACAAAATCAACATCAATTGAAGTAAGCATCAAAAGAGGAGATGAGTATTTAAAAGGAATTGAAAAGATTGAAGATAAAGAATATTCAAAATCTGTTCAAGAGATTGTAAATCGTCTTCAAAAAGAAGTACCGGATGTCTCAGAAAATTCAATTGATATAGGTGCAGTAGAAATACCAACAGGAGTACCTGGAATCAATGTTTATTTTGATATCTACCTACAGTGCCAATTCTCTTTAGTTGTAAATGCTGATTTTAAAGGAGAAATATCATCCGTAGAACATTATGGATTTATTATCGATGGCAAAGAAAATAGAGCATATAGAAACTATGATAGTAGTGGCTTTAAAGGATCATTTAAATTAACTGGAAAAGAAGAAATTAGAGTAGGTCTAGGAATCGATGCTGGTATCAGTATCATTAATAAAGACCTAGCAAATGCCAACATTGGAGCAGAAGGAGGCGTCTATCAAGAAGCATTCTCAGCTTATCAAGTTCAATATGACTCCATAAATAATCATGCAAATCAAGACTTTCTATTTAAAATAGAATTAGGTGCTTATTTAAAACTAGATGTTTCTGCTAATGTAAATGCATTATTCTTTAAAGTAGAATATAAAGTGGATTTAGATGAGATGAAATATCCTGTATTAACATTAGGAAAAGATGAAATCACAACAGGAATATCCTCATCATACTCAACAACAGTATTAGAAACAGGATCAAAAATAAAAATACCAGATTTTACAAAAAATATAATTAATTTGGATACTGGAGTAACAAGAAGTGAGCCAATAGATAAAAGTAAAATATCTTTTGAAAAAGAAGATGGAATCTCTATTGCAAGAAAAGAAGATTATTTATACTTAGGAAAAGATGAAGATATAAAAATATATGCAGTATACAAAGAAGGAAAAGAAGAAGACAAACAGAACGTTTATAAAACAATTATTACTATCTACAAACATGGAACAATACTACAATCTCAAGTACCAAATAATGATAGTGTAATAGACAATAGCATTTCAAATGACGTTGCTGGAAGTTTATCAATTGATACGGATTCAGATGCAGTAAGAGCATATAAACAATATATAATCAATAAGAACTATATTACAGATTATCAAAATTACATGAAAGAATCAGGAATGAACAATACCACTATTTATGATGTAGGATATTGTATCTATGATATCAATAAAGATGGAGTACCAGAATTAATCATTCATGCTTTTATTGAAACGTTCCATGAGTGGGTAGTAGATATGGTATATACTTATAAAGGTGGAGGAGTTGTCAAAAAGATAGATTCTATCTATAACTATTCTGGAATAAGATACAACCCAGCAACAACAGAAATTATCTATACCGAAACAAGGCCATCTGCAGTTATGGCAGCATATGGATTCTATAAACTTCAAAATGATAAGTTTATCTATACAATGACTGCAGGACATGATAGAGGATATTATGATGTTTATACTGGAAATTATCAGTATGATAAGTATTATTATTCTGATGCATCCATTCAAGGCTTACAAGAAATAACAAGAGAAAAAGAAGAATCCTATTTTAAAGGATTAGTAAGATTTTCTTACCAAGATATTAATAATATAAAATAAAGGAGAACAATATGAGTAAAAAGAAAAAAGAACAAAAAAATAAAAAGGCTCTAATCATATCATGTATCATGATTGGAGCTCTCCTAATCATTGGCTTAGGAGGATTCTTTGGATACAAGTATTACGAGAAAACAAATACAGTTGGTACCAACTGGGGAGATACTTATTATGAATACATCAAAGAATCAAAAACAAATAAAGATATTAAAATAGAAAACAATTCTACTTTAGAATTTATTGATGTACCAGATATAGAAGAACCAGTCATGATATCAAATTATCAATTAAAGGACAGTAAATATGCAAATATCTATTATATTAATGATAAAGAAGTAAAAAACGTAATAGCACTAGAGCCAACAACAGTTGAAATGTTATATAGTATGGAAGAGAAAAAATATAACTGGTATGTTCATACAGAAAATGATAGAGAAGCAAAATATGTTCCAATTAGTAAAATAATTAATGAAAAAGACAAAGGAAAAGAATATACTGTTCCAAAACAGGAAGATATTGTTCAAAATACAGTTGATGGTGGAACAATTACAATGACACAATTTGATTCATTATTTATAAAACCAGAAGTAGAAGTAAAAACAATCGAATATAAAGAAGATTTAGAAGAAAAAAAGTTAAAGCAAGCACTAAAAGATACTATAAAAGAATATAAAACAGAAGAGACATTGGAAAAAGAAGTAAAAGAAGAAGTAGAAAAAAAAGAAGAAGAAATTACAAAAACAAAAGAAAAAATGAAACAAGCAGAAGAAGCAATCAAACAAAAAGAAGAAGAAGATAGGAAAAGAAGAGAAGAGGAGGCAAAAAAAGGCTTCAAAGTAGGAAATCGTTATGTAAAATATGGAACATATCGTGGAGAATTTTTTGGAGATGAAACTGATGCTAAACTAATTTTTAGAAACGATGGGACAGCAGAGTTAAAACTAACAGGAAAACCATCTATGGCTGCAACATATAAAACAGGATCAAGAAACTATTCTCAAACAGAAAAACCAGATTATCGTGAGTGTATCATCTTTACAACGTCTGACGGAGATTATGATTATATTCCAGTAGATGATAATACATTATCTGATGGAGGAATATTCTCATTTATTTATGTAGGAGAATAAGAAAGGAAAAAAATATGGCAAAGAAAAAAGAAAATAAAAAGAATAAAAAAGTTCTAATCGTTACATCTATAGTAATTGTAGCAATACTAGTAATAGTATTAGGAGGATTCTTAGGATATAAGTATTATGAAAAAACAAATACAGTTGGTACCAATTGGGGAGATACTTATTATCAATACATCAAAGAATCAAAAACAAATAAAGATATTAAAATAGAAAATAATTCTACTCTAGAATTTATTGATGTACCAGATGTAGAAGAACCAGTAATGATATCAAATTATCAAAAAGATAATAAAAGTTATACGAATATCTATTATATTAATAAAGATGAAGTAAAAAATATAATAGATTTAGAACCAAGTGAAGTAGAACTGTTATATAGTATAGAAGAGAAAAAATATAACTGGTATCTACATAAAACAACAGAACAAGAAGAAAAGTTTACTCCACTAAGTAAAGTAATTGATAAGAAAAGTGATACCTCAAAAGAATATACAATTAAACCAAATGAAGAAATCACACAAGACACAACAGACGGAAATAAAATTACTCTAACAAAATTTGATACTCTATTTATTAAACCAGAAATAGAAAGAATAACTATTGATTATAAAAAAGATGTAGAAGAAAAAGACCTAAAAGAAACCATAAAAAATACAATTAAAGATTATAAAACAACAAAAGAGATTGAAAAAGAAGTAAAAGAAGAAGTAGAGAAAAAACAAACAGAAATTGAAAAAACAAAAGAAGAAATGAAAAAAGCAGAAGAAGCTGTAAAACAAAAAGCAGAAGAAGAAAAGAAAAGACAAGAGGAAGAGGCAAAAAGAAAAGAAGAAGAGGCAAAACAAGGATTAAAAGTAGGAAATTATACTCTAAAATATGGAACTTATATTGGAGAAGCAGCTGTTGAAGGAGATAGATTCGTACTACAACCAAATGGACAATGTACCTATAATGGAGCAAGTTGTACCTATTCGATTGGAAATCATGATTTTGCTCAAGATGCATCTACTGTAGGAAGTTATAGAACTTGTTTAGTGGTAAATGCAGAATATACCATGTATTTAATGCCATATACTAATACATCACTTGGTGATGGAGACATAGGTAACTATAATTATGCTGGAAGCTAGATGAAAATGAGAAGATAAGATTATCTTCTTTTTTATGATACAAAATGCTATAATAAAGAAAAGTAAAGGAGACAATGATATGAAGAAAAAAAGGATAATAATCTTTACAATCTTATTATTATTAGTAATAGGAATCGTAATATTTCTCATAAATAAAGTTTCTATGAATAAGAACTATATCATTCATTATAAAAATTCTTTGAATCAATATGAAATAACAGCAACTTCAAAAGAAATTACCATCAAAATAGAAGAACAAGTTCAATGCATTCAAGCTCCATGTGACCCAGTTATAAGATATGAAACTGTAAAATATAATAAAAAATACAAGCAATTGATAGAAAAACTATTTAAAGATACTTCAAAAAAAGAGATAACCATTACAAATACAGATTTAAATAACGAAGAATTAAAAATACTATATCAATTACTTGGACAAAGATAGGAAAAGAAGAATAAAAATGAATATACGAAAAAGAATAATAAGACTACAAAAAGAAAAAGAACAATTAAAAGAAAAACAAAAAGAGTTAGAAGAACAAGAACAATTATTACAAGAAAAATGTCAACATGAAAAAGTGTATGTAATGATAGACAATACTCCTCACAAAGTTGGACCTATCGCAATATATTATTGTCCTCTCTGTGAAAAAGAAATAAGAGTTCCTATACATCAAGTAGAAGAGTTACCATTTGCAAATTCTAATATCGAATATTTAGGACAAATCAATATACAAGAGTTACTGTCAATAAAAAATAATCTAAAAGAAGAAATAACAAGGGGATTATATCAAAAAGTAAAAAAATAGAAGGAGAGACTTATGTATCAAAAAGGACTTAGTTATTATTTATCTGGTATGATGAATCTAGCCTCATCCCTTTCCACTTGGATAGGACCATCTTATATTGAAGTAGAATGTTATGAAAAAGAACAAGCACTATCCAATTTAATAAAAGATTATCATCTTCCCAAAGAAGAATATAAAATGGAAGAGGTAAAAGAATCTTTTAAAGACTTATTAAAAGAACTATTAGGAGATGATAAAAAGCTAATAGAATCAATTGATTATTGGATAAATTTTAATATAGGAGAACCAATCAAAATAAAGACTCCAACAAATAGACAAATCATTGACAAACTTGGTAGAAGTGAAGGAGGAAATTCTCCTTTCTACATTGTAGATAATCTATATTGGATAGAGTTTCAAGAATATATACTATTTTTTATAATAGGAAATAATGAATAGGAGGGAAAGAATGAATAGTATCATGAAAAGAAAAAGTATCAGAAGATATACAAAAGAAAAAATTAGAGAAGAAGATATCAAAAAACTACTACGAGCAGGAATGCAAGCACCATCTGCTGGGAATCAACAACCATGGAGATATACTGTCGTAACAAATGAAAAAATAATCAAAAAATTATCAGATTTTAGTCCATATGCATCTTTTATAAAAGAAGCACCCTTGGTAATCATTATCTCTATAGCAAACGATAATATCAAATATCCAGAACTTGCTCCAATAGATGCTGCAATATCCGCAGAAAATATGTTATTAGAAGCAGTAGAATGTGGCTTTGGAGGAGTCTATCTAGCAATCTACCCAGAACAAGAGAGAATGGAATATGTAAGCGAATTATTAGAGCTAGAAGATACTCCAATTGTTGCACTGTCTTTTGGATATGCAAAAAAAGAAGAAGAAATAGAAGAACGTTATGATAAAAAGAAAGTAACCTATATTAGATGAAAGAAGGAAGAATATGAAAAAAGTAGCTTTACTACTCGCAAATGGCTTTGAAGAAGGAGAAGCATTATTTGTAGTGGATATATTAAGAAGAGGAAACATTATCTGTGACATCATATCAATAGAAGAAGAAATGGTAACAGGAAGTCATCAAATAACAGTAAAAGCAGATAAATTATTAAAAGAAGTACAAAAAGAAGACTATGACATGCTAGTATTACCAGGAGGACAGCCAGGAGCAGACAATTTAAGAGATAATAGTGAAGTAATCAAATGGATACAAAATTTTAATCAAAAAACAAAATGGATTGCTGCTATCTGTGCCGCACCACAAGTATTAGAAAAAGCAGGAATAACAAAAAATAAAAAAATCACCTCATACCCAAGTGATAAATATAAAGAAATTCTAAAAGAGTCTAATTATATAGATGATGAACTAGTAGTTGTTGATGAAAATCTTATTACCAGTAGAGGTCCTGCTACAACTCTTCCTTTTGCCTATAAGCTTTTAGAGGTATTAGGAGGAAATGTTTTAGAATTAAAAAAAGCAATGTTATATCAACTTCTAGAAGAGTCGATAAAGAATCGATAAGAAAAGCTTTATTTTCTTATCTTTTTTTCGTATAATAACAGCTAAAGGAGAGTTCGTAATGAATATAGTAGAAAAAAGATTTTATAAAAGAAATCAAAAAAAATATGAAGTAAAAAATAATAAAGAATTTTTAAAATGGTATGATTTATCTTTAAATAGTGGAGTTAAATTAGATTATCATACTAGTC
Organism: uncultured Caryophanales bacterium; assembly: GCA_946614095.1. Classification (GTDB taxonomy): domain Bacteria; phylum Bacillota_I; class Bacilli_A; order RF39; family UBA660; genus UBA3789. The sequence goes on from CAMOGG010000034.1 coordinate 11,402, forward strand.
TAGAAGATTTCCAAATGCTAATTGATACATTAACCAATTGGTATCAACTAAAATACCCAGATTATTTGTTAAAACCATACCCACATAATCCATGGGGAGAACGATTAAGAAATATGAATCATTCTAATATTGGAGTAGAAGAGATGATAATAAGACTTCCTCTAAAACAACAAATTATAATGGACTGTGAATATGGAGTAATGGGAAACACATCAGGAAATTATAGTGAAATAGAAAATGGTAGAGAAGTAGCAAAATGTTGGATAGGATTTAATCTATATGATAATAAAGACCATAGAGTAAACTACCCAGTTTTAGTGAATCCAGATACTGGAATCGTAATTGATAGTAGAATTTCATCTTTTGAAAATTACGATTTAGAAACAATTTATCAATTTTTAAAAAACAATCCATCAGAATTAGATTATCATGAATTAGAAGAAGTAGTAGAAAACAATCGATTCCAAATAGAATTAAGGCATCGACTTTTACAATTAACAGCATTAAAAATTCTTTATTCTTCATCAACTCCAAAAATGGGATATGAAAGAGCAAAAAAATTTATAGAAGAAATGAATAAAGAATTAGGATTATTACTAGATACAAAAGAAATTGATGAGTTTTATCAAGAATATGAGAAAAGAAAACATCCAAAGATGATGAATATGATTCGTTATTCAAATTCCTCAATTCCAAAAGGAGAAAAAGTATTAGTAAAAAAACAAAGAAAAGTGTTAAAAGAATCATAGTAATTAGACACTTTTCTTTTTTTAAAAGTAAAAACATTGAAAGAGAAATCATTCTATGTTAAACTGAAAATAGGAGGATAAGAATATGGCAAGAGATTTCGAAGATTTTAAAAATCAGTATTTATCATATATCAAAGAAATGGATCAAAAAAGAGAAAGTGTACTAGGAAACTATCAAGAACAATTAAGAGATTATGAAGAAAGATTACAGAAATATCGTGATGCAACATCAGGTTTTTTTACTCGTTGGTTAGGAGAAGTAATACCAATGCCACAAGCACCACAAGTACCAGATTTAAGTAGTTATGCCAAACTTCCAAATATAACGATGGCAGAAGTGGGTCAAAGATTTGCTATTCGCTATGGAGATATTACAACATCAATCAGTGGAGTTAGAACAACGACTAGCGATTCCTTTCCGCCTGCAGGATATAATATGGTTTCTAGTACCAGAAGGACAAGAGTAGATGAGGCAGGACTTGATACACATAATATATTAGGAGATATAGCTGACTTATGGACAGTAGTAGAATATTTAGGAAATGGACAATACCAAGATCTAGTAACAGGTGAAATACTCGTAACACCTACAAAGTCAAATGATGTATTAGATACTGTAACGCAATCAACAGAACAAGAAGCTAGAAAACAACAAGAAAATCTTCAACAATATCCATTAGGAATAAAAGCAATGGAAATTACTCGTGTAAAACAAGAATTAGATAGTCAAGCTTTTGAACTAAGTTTAACAGAAGTACCAATAACAGATGAGATATTTCCAGCACTAGAAGCTTTAACTCCAGAAATCCAAGAGGAAATCCTTCAAACAACCATTCCAAGAAAAGAGGAAATTCTTTCAAAATTAACAGAATTAAGACAAGTTGCAATTGCTAGACTAAGTCAGTATTTTGAAAAAGCCAATGAATTAATAATTGATCGCTATTATAATGATGCAATGAATCGTTCTGAACAAGCTCAAATAGAAGAGGAACAAATAAGACAAGCTGTTAGAAACAAACTAGAAGAAATAAAAGCACAACAACTTCAAGCAAAAGAACAAGAAGAGAAAAGACGTCAAAAAGAATCAGAATTAGCAAGACAAAGAGAAGTAGAAACAGAATTTGAAACCATGTTTGCAGAAAGTGAACAAGAACCTGTTTTAAGCACATTAACTCAAAAATAATAATAGACACTATATTTCCTCTTATGATAAAATGAATGATAAGGAGGAAAAAATATGAGAAAAGAAAACACAAGAAATCTAATTGATATTAGAGATTTATCTACAAAAGAAATTGATGATTTAATAAAAGTAGCCAATGATATTATTCTTCACAAAGAAGCTTATGCTCATAAATGTGATGGAAAAATATTGGCTACTTTATTTTTTGAACCAAGTACCAGAACAAGACTGAGTTTTGAGTCGGCCATGTTAAGGCTTGGAGGAAAGGTATTAGGATTCTCTGAAGCAGCTTCATCTTCGACTGCCAAAGGAGAAACACTTGCTGATACCATAGAAACAGTCAGTGGATATGCCGATATTATTGCTATGCGTCATCCTAAAGAAGGAGCTCCCATTGTTGCAGCTAAAAAGTCTTTTATTCCAATTATTAATGCCGGTGATGGAGGACACAATCATCCAACACAGACATTAACAGATCTTCTAACCATAAGTAGAAAAAAAGGTAGATTAGAAAATCTAACAATAGGATTATGTGGAGACTTAAAATTTGGAAGAACCATTCATTCCCTAATTTCAGCCATGGTAAGATATAAAAATATTAAATTTATTTTAATCTCACCAAAAGAATTAAGACTACCAGAATATATGATAAAAGAAGTATTAGATAAGAATAAAATAGAATATATAGAAACAGATAATATGGAAAAATATATGAAAGATTTAGATATTCTATATATGACTAGAGTTCAAAAAGAAAGATTCTTTAATGAAGAAGATTATATGAGATTAAAAGATTATTATATTCTAGATAAAAAGAAACTAAGTACTGCCAAGGAAGATTTATGTATTATGCACCCACTACCAAGAGTAAATGAAATTGCTACTGAAGTAGATGAAGATGAGCGAGCAACCTATTTTGAGCAAGCCTATAATGGAGTCTATATTAGAATGGCTTTAATTCTAAAATGTTTGGAGGGAAGAAAATGAATATTGATACCATAAAAGATGGCTATGTAATTGATCATATTACTCCAGGGAATGCCATTAAAATATACAGATTATTAAATCTTGATAAATTAGATTGTCAAGTAGCATTAATTACCAATGCAAAAAGTAAAAAGATGAAAACAAAAGATTTAATAAAAATAGGAAAGTTAATTGATATAAATTTAGATAAAATTGCCTATATTGATCCCAAAGCAACAGTAAACATTGTAAAAGAAGACAAAATTATAGAAAAAAAGAAATTAAAATTACCGGAAACATTAGTAAATGTATGTAAGTGTAATAATCCACGTTGTATTACATCAACAGAAAGAAATTTAAATCAAATATTTAATCTAACCAACAAAAAAGAACAAATATATCGTTGTCATTATTGTGAATCTACTCTAGAAAAAGACCACTTTATTGACTAGAAATGATATAGTAAAAAGTAGGAGGAATTATATGCAAGAAGTACAAGAATTTTTAAAAAAATGTGGTATCTATTACCTAGCAACCATAGAAGAAGATCAACCTAGAGTAAGACCATTTGGTACTGCAGAAATATTTGAAAACCATTTATATATTCAAACAGGAAAGAAAAAAGAAGTTTATAAGCAAATTGAAAAAAATCCAAAAGTAGAAATATGTGCTTTTAAAGATGGAACATGGTTAAGAGTATCTGGAAAATTAATAGCAGATGATAGAGTAGAAGCAAAAAAAGATATGTTAGACAAAAACCCAGATTTAAGAGAAATGTATAATGAAGAAGATGACAATACTATAGTATTCTATTTTGAAGATGCAACTGCAACATTTTCATCATTTACAGAAGAAGCAAAAACAATAAAGTTTTAAGAAAAAGGAGAGATAAAATGAAAAAACAAACAGCCGGAAGAGAAAAATTAGGGCATCTTGCACCAGAATTTGCAAGATTAAATGATGATGTATTATTTGGAGAGGTATGGTCTAGAGAAAAACAATTATCCCCTAGAGATAGAAGTTTAATCACAATTTCTGCACTATTTTCAGCAGGACTATATCCTCAGTTAAAATCTCATTTAATAATGGGAAAAGAACATGGATTAAAAAAAGAAGAAGTAGTAGAAGCCATTACTCAATTAGCTTTCTATTGTGGTTGGCCAAAAGCATGGTCGACATTTCCAATGATAGAGGAGGTATATGGTAATGATGAATAAAGAAGAATTTGATAAGATTAATGTATTTGGGCAAGGAGAAGATAATCCAGCTGGACAATATTTTATTGGAAAGAGTTATCTAAATCCTTTAGCAAAACTAGATGATATTAATTTTAGTTTAT
>CAMOGG010000035.1 GCA_946614095.1 uncultured Caryophanales bacterium
TTAGTTTATAATGAAAAAAATGAAGTTTTAATGCAATTGAGAAGTGATTTTAATTCTTGGGATTTTCCAGGATGAACATTAGAATTAAATGAATCAATAGAAGAAGCAGCAAGAAGAGAATTAAAAGAAGAAACTAACTTAGAAATGGAAGATATCAAAATATTAGATATATTCTCAGGAGAAAAAACATATCGAAAATATCCAAATGGAGATGAATTATATGTAGTATCAGTTCTCTGTGAAATAAGAAAATATCATGGTACGTTAAAAATAAATGATGATGAATCAAAAAAATTAGAATGGATTCCAATTCATAAACTTCCAGATAATTTATCTCCTGTTACAAAGAATTATATTGAGAAAATAAAAGAATATATAAAATAAAAAGGATTGTCAGTTGACAATCTTTTTGACATAATAAAAGAAAGAATAAAAGAAATATGATATAATACAATAAAGGAGTGTATTGTATGAATGGAATAACAATTACTTGTAACGATTCTTCTCTACAATCAATTTTAAGTATCGTTAAAAGAATTGTTTTATTAATACAAATATTTGTACCAATACTATTGATTATTTTTGCTAGTATTTCTTTTATCAAACTAGTAAAAAACCCAGAAGAAAAAAATAGAATCAAAAAAATAATCAATCAGTTTATAGCAGCAACAATTGTTTTCTTTATTCCAGTTATTGTAAATGCAGTAATGATGATGCTAGGAGAAAGCAATGATATTAGTAGTTATTGGAATAGTGCAAATGAAAAAATGTCAACAGGTACAGAATATATAATGATAGATGATAAAGAGAAACAGTCAATAATACAGAATGCAAAAGATTATGAAGTAGGTGGAGTACATCTAAATTATAGTAATGCTATAGAAGTGCCAAATGATGTATTAAAAAACGCTCCTCATAGTGACCCAAGTATTGTAATAACAGATGAAGATGGTCGTGTACTAGCTCAAAGAAAACCACTGGTTAGAAGAGAAGGCGGTTCTACTACAAAAGTCTTTGCAGGATATGCAGCAATTAATTTGTTAGATCCAGAAACAGATGTAGTCACAGGAACACAATTTGCTGTTGATGTTGTAGGAGAGTGGAATGGAGCCCCCATTGGAGTAGGAAACAAGTTTTCCGTTCCGAAAGCTGCTACCTATAGTTTTCCAGGATCATCTAATACAACTGCAACAGATATTGCTGTTGCAATAGGAAGAAAGTATTATAATTGTTCTTCTGATGAAGATGCTTTTCATAAGGGAATGAAAAAAATCAATGAATTCTATGAAACTATGAATTTAGCAGATACTCATTTAGGAAATACGAGTGGATTAGATTTTTTTCCAAAAGGTCATATGAGATTTTTTCCAAATGGATTACCAAGAGATGGATGTGGAGATGGACATACAGCCAATGATTTAGCGGTAGTAACCATCGAAGCAATGAAAAACAAATATTTTTCATCAGGAATTAGAGGGAGAAATAATGAAGGACTATTCTTTGTAAAAAGTGGTACTGGATATCAATGCCACGGAATATGGGGATTCAATTATCTAGGAAAAAGATACTATATTTCTCAATTAGGAATTAATTGTAATGATGGAGATAATAAATTTCAAGTAGTAAAGGATCTTCATAATTGGGCTATTACTAGTCTAATAAAATAATCATAGAAGGAGAAAAGATAATATGGTTTCTTGCACAGATGTTTCATTAAGTATGATATTAAGTGTTGTAAAAAGAATTCTTCAATTGATTCAAATCATAGTACCAATATTATTACTTATTTTTTCAACAATATCATTCATTCGATTAATGAAAAATCCAGAAGAAAAAAATGGTATAAAGAAAATTATAAATCAATTTATAGCGGCTGCTGTTATCTTTTTTATACCAACTATCATTAATATTACAATCTATTTAATAGGAGAACGTACGAATTTTAGTAGCTGCTGGATGAATGCTCCAACGATAAAGAAAATGCAAAATACTTATTATACAATTGGACCAGAAAAAGAGAGAAAAAAAATTTATTCGAATGCAGCAGATTATGAAAAAGGTTCACAATCCGATGGAAAAGCAATTGCAGAATTAGCAGTAAGAGTTGTTCCAAATGCAGAGCCAGATCCAAGAATCATTCATCATGCCAACCTTCATATGGGAGTTGATAGAGCAACGATTACTCCGATTATGCATAATTATATAAAAATAATGGATGCAACAACGACAAAGCAAATGGTTGGAGACTGGAATGGAAATCCTAAAAAACATTATTTTAATAATCCAAATGCAGCAACAGCTCATATAGATTTTGGATACAATAATAATACGTATTGTTCTTGTACACAAGCAACAGGAGCAATTATACGAGCAACCGTAGATCCTGATTTTGATATGAGTGGTGATCCAACTACATATTTTAAAAATCATCCCGAAAAGTGGGAAATGGTAGGATACATTAGAGCAGGAGAAAAGTTTGATGATGTGTGCCAACCAGGTGATGTTTTAAGTGTACAAAGAGCTCCTATCACCACACACGTCATGCTTTATGTAGGACATGAATTAGTAAAACAAAGATTTCCAAATTCCAATGCTAATATCTATCAAGGAGGATACAATGCCTCAGATGAAGAGAAAAGTTGGTGCCCACATCTAGACTATATGGAAAAAGTAGATGAAAGAAGACAATACTATGAAATATGGAGACCAACTGGTGAAGGAGAATTCTATTACCCATTTATTGATGTAGATGAAGTTCTAGCAAGTCCATTACATACTGGATCATTCTGGTAAATAAAGAAAGGGAAAGATATATGAATAATTGTGATAATATAACATTAAGTACAATTTTAAGTATTGTTAAGAGAATCATCTTACTGATTCAAATAATTGTCCCAATATTATTAATTATTTTTGCTAGTATTTCTTTTATCAAACTAGTAAAAAATCCAGAAGAAAAAAATGGTTCCAAAAAAATAATCAATCAATTTCTAGCCGCAGCAATTGTTTTCTTTATTCCAGTTATTGTAAATGCTGTTATGATGATATTAGGAGAAAGCAATGATATTAGTAATTGTTGGAATAGTGCAAATGAAAAAATGTCAACAATTTCAGAATATATTGATATTACCGGAAGAGAAAGAAAAAAGATTTATAAAGACCCATCATCTTATGAAAATGGAGGGGTTGGTTTTAGTATGAACCATGCCAATGCTAAAAGTATTCCTTCATCAGTTTTAGCTGGCGCACCTCATAGCAACTTAAGTGTAGTAATAGCAGATGATAATGGAAATATTTTAGCAGAAAAAGATTCAGATGTTTTAAGAGAAGGAGGATCCACTACCAAAGTATTTACGGGTCTAGCAGCAGTAAAATTATTAGATCCAACTCAAGATATTGTAGTCTGTACTCAATACGCACAAAATATGCCTTACATGGGAGATCCAGATGTAAGAGTAGGACAAAAACTAACTGTATCTCAAGCAGCTACAAAAAACTTTCCAGGATCATCTAATATCACAACAGCAAATATCGCAATTGCAATTGGTAAGAAATATGGAAACCCATCATCAGATGCTGAGGCCTATGCCCAAGGAATGGATAAAATAAATGAATTCTTAGTAAATGTAGGATGTCAGAAAACAAAATTAGTAAGTTCTAGTGGAGTAAATTATTATTATCAAGGAAAAAAATGGGGTCAATTTGATAGCAATGGATTGTCAAAAGGAACATTTGGAATTACAGCTAGTGATTTAGCTTTAGTTACAACCATTGCTATGCAAGATGAAAACTTTGCAAAAGGAATTCATGGTCGAAATAGTAATGGCAAGTTTTTTATAAAAAGTGGCACTCAAGCCTATAAGCATGGAATATGGGGATTTAATCATAATGGGAAAAGATATTATATAGCTGCATTAGGATTTAACTTTCATGTAGATGGAGATACACGGAGCAATGTTTCCCAAGCTCTCTATCAATGGGCAATAAAAGAATTAATATAAAAGGAGAAAAACATGAAAAATAAAAAAGTAGTAATTATTGGATGTGGAAATGTTGGTATGAGTTATGCTTATGCCTTACTAAACCAAAGAACCTATGTCAATGAATTAGCATTAATTGATTTAAATAAAGAACGAGTAGAAGGAGAAGTAATGGACCTAAATCATTGCCTTGCATTTTCTCCTTCAAAAATGAAAATAAAAGTAGGAGAATATTCTGATTGTAAAGATGCATCTTTAATTGTCTTAGCTGCTGGTGTCAATCAAAAAGAAGGAGAAACTAGACTAGATTTATTAAAGAAAAATGCCGCTATTTTTAAAAGTATTATTACTGAAGTAATGGAAAATAATTTTGATGGAGTATTTTTAATCGCAACGAATCCTGTTGATATCATGACCTATTTAACTCAAAAATACTCAAAGTTACCAAAAGAAAGAGTAATAGGAAGTGGAACAACACTAGATACTGCTCGACTTAGATACTTAGTAGCAAGTAAAATAGGAGTATCACCTTCCAATGTTCATGGTTATGTTATAGGAGAACATGGAGATTCAGAATTTATTCCATGGAGTAATGTTAACATAGCACTTCAACCAATTACGGATTTTATAACAGAAGAGGATCAGAAAGAAATTCAAGATGAAGTAAAAGATGCCGCTTATAAAATCATTAAAGCCAAAGGAGCAACATATTATGGAATTGGAATGTGCTTAGTTCGAATTACAAATGCGATTTTAGGCGATGAAAACACCGTTATGGTAGTATCCACTTATGATCCAACAAATGATATTTATATAGGACTACCAAGCATTATCAATAAAAATGGAGCAGATAAAAAAATACACTTTAATTTAACAGAAAGTGAAACATTAAAATTAATTAATTCAATTCAAATCATTCATCAGGCAATTGCAGAAATAGAAGAATAAAGAAAGGATAAAATATGGAAGAAAAACTAGAATTAGAGCCACTTACAGAAGAGTATGTAGACTTTGACACGTTTTCAAAATCAGATTTTAGAGTAGTCTATATCAAAGAATGCGAGGCGGTTCCAAAGAGTAAAAAATTATTAAAATTTATATTAGATGATGGAACAGAAAAAGAAAGAATTATTTTAAGTGGAATCCATTCATATTATGAACCAGAAGAATTAGTAGGAAAAAAAGTAATCGCTATTCTAAATTTACCACCTCGTAGTATGATGGGAATAGATTCTTGTGGAATGCTTATGTCAGCAGTTCATCAAGAAAATGGCGAAGAAAGACTAAATCTAATGATTGTAGATGATTGTATTCCTGCTGGGGCAAAACTATATTAGAAATAAAAAAGGACTATTTCTGAAAGAGATACATACATAAATGCGAACAAAAAGTTGACAAAAAGTGTAAAAAGTGATATAATGTACACATTGAAAGGGAGTAGTCCTTAAAAGTTATGATACATCATCTCGGTTATCCTGTATCATAAAAATACAGTGTATTTGGACAAGACTTTCATGATTAAATCATGGAGTCTTGTTTTTTTATTTCTAAGATCCATGAAAAATAAAATAAAGGAGAGAAAAATATGTTATTTAGTAAAATATTTAGAAAAGAAAAGAAGCAAGAAGTAAAAATTAATCAAACAGAAGAAAAAAGAATTGGAAAAAGATATGCAATGCAATATGGAAGAATATCAACACCCATTTCTAGTAAAGAAGAACATCCATATAGTTCAGCAATTCTGGTTTGCAATTATCATGAATTATCAGCTGAACCAATTGCAAAATTATGGACTGTTGTAGAGTATCTTGGTAATGGACAATATTTAGACTTAATAACCCAAGAAGTATATAGAAAACAAACACCTGATGAAGATATTTTAGATACTGTAACACAAAGTTATGAAAGAAAAGCATTAGAACAAGAATCATCCCTATTGCATCAACCACTAGCAATTGGTTCTTATAGTTATTATCAAAATGGTTTAGTAATGCAAGATTTAACACCTGAATTAAAGCAAAAGATTATAGAGGAATCATTGCCTAGAAAAGAAGAAATAATATCAGTAGTAGAAACAATGAAAGAAGAAGCAAAAAAGAAAATAGTATTATTTTATAAACAGAAAAATGAAAGAAAAATAAATCAATATCAATTAGCTGCTGAAAGAGAAAATGAAGAAATAGATAGAAAAAGAAGAGAAGAAGAATATCTACAAGAATTGGCTAGAATTGAACAAGAAAAATTAGCAAGAGAGGAAGCTTTAAGAAAACAAGTAGATCCAGAATTTGATAGATTATTCCCAACAGATTCTGCAAATAAAATATTAACAAAGAGAAAAAAATAGGAGGAGAGAATTATGACAGACGAAAAAGTGTATAAAATAATAACAACAGCTTTAGCAGCAACTTTAGTAGTTGCTATACCAAGTACAATTTATAATACAACAGTAGATTTTTTAGATGCAAAAGAAAAACAGGAACAAAGTGAAAAACCATCGAATCAAGAATTTGAACCATATGAACACGTATTTTATAGAAGGTATGAACTACTAAATCCTTCTAAAGATGATACGTCAAGTATTACAGAAGGACAAGTAGAAATACCGGAAGGATACGAAATATTAGAAATTGAAAACTACACAGATACAAAAGGAAGAGGATCTGTAACAAGAGGGTTTGATGTATGGTTTACCAATACAGAAACTGTAACAGCAGAAGCAACTTATAATGAAGTAACACGTCAATATGAATATTGCACACCAGGTAAAGTAGTAAATTCAAAAGAAGAAACACCACAACAAAAAGTAAAACAATAATTAAAAATAAGGGGGATTTTATATGAAAGATAAATTATTAAAAGTAAAAGTAATGGCTGCAACACTTTTATTAGCTTCATCAACATACTGTTTATCAGGATGTAAAATAGGTTCAATTAGTGACTATAGTGATGCAGAAATAATAGAAGAATATGAAAAAAGAAATTTAGAAGAGAAACAAGAATTAGAGCAACAAAAAATAATGTCTGAAGAAGATACATTATATTTACCAGGTCAACACTATGTAAAAAAGCATAATGACTTAAGTTATCATGAAGGATACGAATTAGTAGCAGCATACAAAACAAATGGAGCAAATTATATTTATGTAAATACTAGTCCTGTCATAACAAATGATCCAAGTGAATTTGGAAAAGTAATAGAATTAGATAATATAGTTTCAGAAGAAAAATCTCAACAATCAAAAAAATAAAAAAAACCTTTTCAATTTCATAAAAATATTATAAAATAAAAGTGGTATTGCCCCATAGCCAAGCGGTAAGGCAGTGGACTCTGACTCCATCACGCGTTAGTTCGAATCTAACTGGGGCAGCCATTTTTTTTTAAATCAAACAGAAAGAAGGTAAGAAATATGAAAGAAGATAATAAAATGACATCAGAGGAGGCACTTCTATTCTTTTATCGTCATCATGCATTAACAGAATATCTAACAACATTATCAGACGAAGAATTATCTTCTGCAAGAACAAATATAGAAGTGGATGATATTAAAGATGAAAAAATAGGTATTCTAGATGCTATTATGCAAGAAATAGAATATCGTAATGATCAAACAATAAATGAAGGAAGAAAAACAAAATAAAAAGTGTTTCTTTCTTTTTTTTTGATTATAGTGTATGATAGTAATAGTTTAAAAAAGAGGTGGTATTATGACAGAAAAAGAAAGAAAAGAATTAGCAGATTTATTATTTCCAAATATAAAAAATACAAGAGACTATTATGAAAAAAAATATCCAGAAAGAAATTTGCCAGAGGGAGCAATGGTTACTCGTTACGGTCCATCTCCAACCGGAAGTGTTCATCTAGGAAACCTTTTATCTGCCTTTGCAGATATGGTTTATGCAAGACAAACAAAAGGAAGTTTTTTCTTAAGAATTGAAGATACCGATCAAAAAAGAATGATAGAAGGTGGAATAGAAAACATCACGGGAGTATTACATGACTTTGAAATATTACCAAATGAAGGATATTCCTTTGGAGGAGACTATGGTCCATACATTCAAAGCGAAAGAACGGAAATCTATCAAACTTATATTAAAGATTTAATCATTCAAGGATATGCTTATCCATGTTTTATGACAGAACAAGAAATAGCAGATATCAGAGAAGAGCAAGAAATCAATAAAACAAAAATAGGAATATACGGAGTATATGCACAAGATAGAGATTTGTCATTAGATGAAGTAAAAGAAAAATTAAAGAATAAGGAAGATTATGTAATTCGATTAAAATCTCCCGGAGATGCTAATAAAGAAATAGAAGTAGTCGATTGTATCAAAGGAAAAATGAAGTTTCCAGAACATAATGTAGATACAGTTTTATTAAAAAAAGATGGAACTCCAACGTATCACTTTGCTCATGCAATAGATGATCACTTAATGCATACAACTCATGTTATTAGAGGAGATGAATGGGTATCAAGCTTGCCTCTACATATTCAATTATTCCAAATATTAGGGTTTACCCCAGTGAAATATGCACATATTGCTCCAATTACTATCAAAGATCAGGAAACAGGAAATATAAGAAAAATCAGTAAAAGAAAAGATCCTTGGTTTGGAGTAAAGTATTATGATGAAAATGGTATTCCAATTGATGCATTACATCTTTATCTAGCAACTATCACAAATACCAATTTTGAAGAATGGTATTTACAAAATCCAGAAAAGAATATTTCAGACTTTGAATTCTCATTTGAAAAACAAGCAATAGGAGGAACATCATTTGATGAAGCAAAATTAGTAAATCTTTGTAAAACATATTTCTCTCGTAAAAGTGGAGAAGAAGTTTATGAAGAGACACTTGCTTGGGCATTAAAGCATGATAAAGAATACGCAGAACTTCTATTAGGAAATAAAGAAGATATGATAAAATTCTTAAGTATTGAAAAAGATGGTCCAAGACCAAGAAAAGATATTTCTAAATATAGTGAAGTACGCGAAGAATTCTCATATGCAATAGATTCTTTATTTGAAAAAGAAAACTATAAGAAAAATGAAAGTGAAAAAGAATATGATATCAGTCTAATTAAAGACTACATAGAAAATCATTTAAATCTAGATACAGATAATGAAACATGGTTTAATGGAATTAAAGAATTTGCAAGTTCCAATGGTTATGCAGCAAGTCCAAAAGATTATAAGAAAGCACCAGATGATTATAAAGGACATGTAGGAGATATCTGTGAAGCAATCAGAGTAATGATTACCGGAAGATTAAAGTCACCTGACTTATTTAGTATTATGAAAATACTTGGAAAAGATAGAATCATTAAAAGAATAGAAATGTATCAAAAACATGAAAGTGTAAACACTGTAAAATAAGCAGTGTTTTTCTTTTCTCATAAAAAGAAATATGCTAGAATAAAAATAGGAGGTAATAATATGAACGGAGAACAAGTGTATGCTCCACCACAAACACAAGGAAATGGATTTGGAGATTTTGCTTTTGAACCACAACCACAACAAGCACCAAATGTGATAGAACAACCAAAAAGTAAAAAAACTATTGTCTTAAAAATTTATGAAGATGAAAATGGAAAAAAGTATATTGATGCACCAGCATTAACATCAATGAAAGGAATGGAACCTAGTTTTCAGTATACAAGACCCGATGGTCAGATTGTATCAGTTTCATCAAGTTTATTAAGAGATAAACCAGCTGATGAAATACCAAATGACTTTGTATCATCGAAAACAGTATATCCTGACTTTTCAAGCGAATATCCATTTGATCCGGTAACAGGAATGTATGAAGTAACAGATGCAGATATAGCAGCATTAGTAGAACTTTATGAATCAATGTATCCAGATGTAGAAGTAATCGTAGAAATTGAAAAAATATCATCAAAAAAATTCAATAATGTAGATGGAACAGATGATAACTTACAAGATAAAGTAAGTGAACTACTAGATAGAGAAAACAACAAAAATATTAACCACAAAGAAGATTATGATGTACCATCAGAACTAGTTGAAAACAATCAAAATAAAGAATATCAACCAAGTAATGTAAATAATAAAGATACATCCGAATTATCTAAAATGTTAGAGGAAGAAAATCAAAATAAAGAGTATCCAAAATATACGATGTAACAAGAAGCAAACTAAAAAGACTTGCTTCTTTTGTTTAATAAAGATGGATTATAGTATACAAGAAAAACATATAATTAGTTGTATAAAACATTATAATTAGAAAGAAATCCTTGATTTACAAGACAATTGATGCTATAATGAATTCGTTTGAAAAGAGAGGGATTGTTTTTATGGAAGAAATTGATTTAAAGGAACTATTTGATTACTTTAAGAGTAAAATTGTATGGATTATTGCTATAGTTGTATTATTAATTGGAATTGGAAATATATATACAATTCTAACTAGAGTACCAATGTATCAAAGTAATACTACAATTGTATTAGTAAGTGAAAACCAAACAGAATCATATAATTCTACAGAACTACAAATGAATAAAAACTTAGTTAGTACTTATTCAGAAATTATAAAGTCTAGAAAAGTACTAGAACAAGTTATAAAGAATTTAAACTTAAGTTATAGTGTTGGAGAATTATCAAAAGACATTACAGTATCTGCAGTAACGAATACTGAAATTATTAAAATAGCAGTAGGGAATCCAGATGCATCATTATCAACAAAGATTGCGAATGAAATCGCAACAGTATTCTCAGAAGAAATACAAAAAATCTATAAATTAAATAATGTTTCTATTGTAGATAAAGCAGTAGATGCAGTAAGACCTTATAATGTAAATTATATTAAAGATAATATAATCTATATTGCAATTGGATTAGTATTATCAAGTGGACTTATCTTTATTAATTTCTATTTTGATACAACAATAAAGACAAGTGAAGAAATTGAAAATAAATTAGGTTTAACCGTTATGGGAATTGTTCCTAAGGTAGAAAAGGAGTAGGTGTGGTATGGCAATTAGAAATAAAGATTTAGTAATTAATAAAAATCCAAAATCATTGTTTTCAGAATCTATTAGAAGTATTCGTACAAATATCGCATTTGCTTCATTAGATAAAGATGTAAAAATAATTATCAATACTTCTCCAGAAGCTGGAGATGGAAAAAGTTTTGTAACAGCAAACTTAGCAGTAGCTTATGCTCAAGAAGACAAAAAAGTATTGTTAATTGATGCAGACCTACGTCGTGGAAAACAGCATGAAATCTTTGAAGTAATGAATGTAACAAGTGGTGGTTATTCCAACTTAATGTTGAACTTTAAAGAAAATATAGATTTAAGTAAATATATTTTTCCAACTCATGATAAGAATATTGATTTATTACCTACAGGACCAATGCCACCAAACCCAGTAGAATTACTAGGTAGTGAAAAAAATAAAAAATTATTAGAAAAATTAAAGAAAAAATATGATTTAATTATTATGGACTGTGCTCCAATTATTGGATTATCTGATTCCCTTATTCTAGCAACCTTATCAGATATCAATTTAATAACAGTATCTGCTAAAAAAACTAGAATGGAAAACTTAGAAAGAGTAAAGAAATTATTTGATCAATCAGGTATAAAGATTGATGGAGTAATATTCAATAAAGCTCAAGTAGCAGGAAATAGTTATTATAGTTATTACTATAGTGAAGACTATTATGGAGATCCATCTAGAAAATAATGAAAGACTTACATTGTCATTTATTATATGGAATAGATGATGGAAGTAAATCACAAGAAGAGTCCATCAAACTATTAAAACAAATGGAAAAAGAGGGAATCACGGAATGTATTCTAACGCCACATTATATAGAAGAATCAGAATATACTTGTAATAATAAAGAAAAAGAAAAACTACTGAAAGAATTACAAAAGAAAGTAAAAGAAGAAAATATCAATATTAAACTTTATTTAGGAAATGAAGTATTCATCACAACAAACTTCTTACAATTAATCAAAAAAGGAGAAATAAGAACTTTAAATAATAGTAAATATTTATTATTTGAATTTCCCATGAGACAAATCTATAATAATACAGGATATATTGTAAATGAATTAGTAAGTAATGGATATATTCCAGTACTAGCTCATCCAGAAAGATATGCAGCTTTTCAAAAACATCCGAACTTATTAGAAGAATATCTAAGAACAGGATTATTATTACAAGGAAACTTTACATCTCTATTTGGAAAATATGGAAAGACTGCACAGAAAACATTAAAACTATTATTAAAGAAAAAATGGATTACTTTTTTAGGAAGTGATACTCATCACGATGTAAACTTCAATAGTAAGAAATTAGAAAAGAAACTTCTTAGAATTACAAAAGATAAAGAATATGTAAAAGCCCTAATGGGAGAAAACTTTGATAAAGTAATTAATAATGAAGATATTGCAATGTTAAGATAGAGAATACTCTATCTTTTTTGATTGACGAAAGATAGTAGCTTACTATATAATATCAATAAGATAAGGTGAGTAGTAATGAAAAGTAATAAGATGAGAAATAGCATTATGATATTAGTTTTATTATTATTTGGAGTAAGTCTAGGATATTCCTTATTATCTAGTAATTTAAATATTAGTGGTACAACAGGTTTAAGTAATAATACTTGGAATATTCATTGGAGTAATTTAAGTGTAACAAATGGTAGTGTTACAGGTACACAAGTAACTACACCTGCAACTATTAAAACAGGAAATACAGAAGTAGAGTATTCTATTACACTATCTACTCCAGGAGACTTCTATGAGTTTACAGTAGATGCGGTAAATGAAGGAAGTATTGATGCGATGATCGAATCATTCTCCAATAAAACATATGAATCTAATGGTACTACAGAAAAAAATTTACCAAGTTATCTAAACTATACAGTAACTTATAGTGATGGAATAGAACTTTCACCAAAACAAAAATTAGATGCAGGTACAACAGAAAAAATAAAAGTACGAGTAGAATTTAAAAGAGATATAGATTCTTCCCAATTACCAACAACAGCAGATACCATAGTCTTCAAATTTAATGTTACATATATTCAAGCAGATGATACAGCAGAAACTAGACCCACAAAATATACTGGGATGATATACTCAAATAACTATCAAAATAATGATAATTATAATGAAAATGGTGATGTTTACATAAAGGGAGAAACAATAAAGGAGAAAGACTTTGTATATGATTATAAAGATTTAAATGGAAACATTTTTTTGAAACACCAAGTAGAAAATGATCTTGTTGTTAATTCATGGGTATGTTATTTAGAAAACCAACAACCGATATGTTTTTGCCTTTCAGAAAATGAAACTAATAATTGTAGAGTTTTGGATTATCCTGCAAGACTTTCAGATTATTATGATGATTGTGAATCATTATATGCCGGTTATTTATGCAATTATAATAGTATGGAAATAGCTATTGGAGGATTTAATGAATACTTTTCTATGTCAGTCAAGAATAGTAACTATACTTGTATTACATTACCAAATATAAATAAATCATATTGTTACAATGTTAATGAATGATAAATAAAAAATATCTATAAGTACAGCCTCTAAAAAAGTAGCCATTTTGGTTGCTTTTTTCATATATATAAATAATATAGATATTGTTTATATACAAAAAGCTTGAAAAAAAAGGCTTTTTGAGGTATAATCATACCAGTGCAAAAAGAACGGGTATTTTTGGACAAAAAGGGTGGTTAGAAGTATGAAAAAGGTTAATAATATTATGAAGAAAAAAGCAAATAAGGTAATTTTGTTTATCTTATATGATATATTAATATTAATAATATCATCGTTTTTTTCAATCAGTTTGAGATTTGATTTTACTACAATTCCAGCAACATTCGCATCAAACTTATTTGCTTTACTATACTTAGATATACCAGTAATGATATTAATATTTACAATCTTTAGATTATATACTAGTAGTTGGAAATATGCATCAGTAACAGAATTAGTTGGTGTAGTTGATGCAGTTGCTTTATTTGAAACAATTATGTATGGATATAAAAACTTATTAAAATTTGCAGTAATGCCAAGGAGTTACTTTATCATTCAATTCTTATTAATGATTATATTAGTCGGAGGATTACGTTTTTCTTATAGAATATATCGTTATATCTCAATCCGTTTAGAAAAAGCAGATGGAAAAGTAAATACCATGATAGTTGGTGCAGGTGATGCAGGAAGATTATTAATTACAGAGATTCACAGTAATCAAAAATTTAATAATAAAGTAAAATGCTTTATAGACGATAATAAAGAAAGAAAAAATACATTCTTAAAAGGAATTCCAATTGTAGGAAATAGAAAGAAAATAGAAGATGCTTGTAAAAAATATCATATAGAAGAAATTATTATCGCAATTCCTTCTGCTGAAAAAAGTGAAATAGCAAAAATTGTTGAAGAATGTCAGAAAACAAAATGCAAAATTAAAATATTACCAGCTATTTCAACCATGATGAATGGTAAATTAATGCAAAATGTTAAAGATTTATCATATGAAGACTTTTTAGGTAGAGACCAAATTGTTACAGATATTAAAGAAATAACAAATAGTATAAAAGATAAAACTGTAATGGTAACTGGTGGTGGAGGATCCATTGGATCAGAATTATGTAGACAAATTGCAAAATGTAATCCAAAAAAACTAATCATATTTGATATTTATGAAAATAATGCTTATGATATCCAGCAAGAATTAATTAGAACATATGGGAAAAAATTAAATTTAGAAGCTATTATTGGTAGTGTAAGAGATTATGATAGACTAGAAAAAGTATTCAAAGAAGAAAACTTAGATTTAGTATTTCATGCAGCTGCTCATAAACATGTACCATTAATGGAAGTAAGTCCAAATGAAGCAATTAAAAATAATTGTTTAGGAACATTAAATGTTGCGAAATTATGTGATAAATATAAAGTAAGTAAAATGGTACTTATCTCAACAGATAAAGCTGTAAGACCAACAAATGTTATGGGTGCTAGTAAAAGAATTTGTGAAATGATTGTTCAAACATTAAATAAACAATCAAAAAATACAGATTATGTAGCAGTAAGATTTGGTAATGTATTAGGAAGTAATGGTTCAGTAATACCATTATTCTTAAAACAAATAGAAAAAGGTGGACCAGTAACAGTAACCCATAAAAAAATAACAAGATTCTTTATGACAATACCAGAAGCAGTATCACTAGTATTACAAGCTAGTGTATATGCAGAAGGAGGAGAAATCTTTATATTAGATATGGGACAACCTGTAAAAATCTATGATCTAGCAAAACAATTAATCCGATATAAAGGCTATGAACCAGATGTAGATATTAAAATAGAAATTACAGGATTACGTCCAGGAGAAAAATTATATGAAGAAATATTAATGGATGAAGAGGGATTAAAAGAAACTCCAAATAAATTAATTCATATTGGAAGGCCAATAAAAATGAATGAAAAGAAGTTTTTAGAAGACTTAGATTCATTAATAAAATCAGCTTATGAAAATAAAGATGATATCAAAGATAAAGTAGCAAAATTAGTACCTACTTATACAGTAGATAAAAGAGAAAAAGAATGATTGAT
>CAMOGG010000036.1 GCA_946614095.1 uncultured Caryophanales bacterium
GAACACATGTAGAAGACTACGGATGGATGAGTTATGTGAAAAATGGTGCCATGTCTGGAACCTCACATGAAGCAAAAAGACTAGAAGCTATTCAGATTCGATTAACTGGTGAGCTTGGTGAAAAGTATGATGTTTATTACCGAGTACATGCACAAGATGTTGGTTGGATGAACTGGGCCAAGAATGATGAAATGGCAGGAACAGCAGGGTATGGAAGAAGATTAGAAGGTATTGAAATTGTTGTTGTGGAAAAAGGACAAAATCCACCTAGTAGAAGTAATATTAAAAGTAATAAAGCTTTTTTACAAAAACAGGTTTTATATACAACTCATGTACAAGATATTGGATGGCAAAGTGAAGTAGCAGATGGAGCGATGTCAGGAACCAGTGGGCAATCTAAGAGATTAGAAGGAATTAAAATTAAATTGTATAAACCTGCTTATAGTGGTAATATTCGTTATAAAACTCATGTTCAAGATATCGGTTGGCAAAACTTTGTCTATGATGGAGCAATGTCTGGAACTAGTGGACAAGCAAAAAGATTGGAAGCTATTCGAATTGAATTAACTGGTTCTATGGCAAGTCATTATGATATTTATTACCGAGTTCATGCTGAAAATTTTGGCTGGATGAATTGGGCTAAGAATGGTGATAGTGCAGGAACAGCACATTATGGATATCGCCTTGAAGGAATTGAAATAGTTTTAGTCGATAAAGGAGAAAATCCACCAGTAAGAAATAATATTCGTACAAATAAGTCTTTTATTGATAAGAATGCGTAAGGACAGAGAAATCTGTTCTTTTTCTTTTTGAATTATATTGAAAAATATCGCATAAAATGTTATAATGAAGGCGAAATTGTTAGGAGTGTGTAGAATGAAAAAAAGAATCATGCAATTTATCTTTTTTATATTTATTTTTATGGTTTGTAGAAGTGTTGATGCAGCAACTATAAAGATTGATACAAATAAGATTTATTTTTTAGATGATCAAGATAAAGAATTTGTTACAATGAAAAGTTCTTATAAAACACAGGCTAAAATCACTGTAACGGGAGCTAGTAATGTTACTTATAAAAGTATGGATTCTACTGATGATATGTCTAGGATAGAGGTCAGTTCTGATGGAATTGTTACTATAAAACCATATTATTGTACAGGAGGAGGTTTTTCTACTTGTACTACTGTTCCTAATGATAATCTTTATAAAAATTATGATGAAAGAAGTGCAGATATTGTTGTATCTGCTGATGGTGTAGATTATAAAGTTCATGTAGAGAGTATTGATTATTCTCGAATTTACATTGATGAATTTTTTGATTCTATTATAAAGAAATATCCATCTGATACTTCAACAGAGAGAGGTAAGCTTCAACCGATTTTAGATTGGATTAGTAAAGAAACCGATTATTCTGTAAATTATAGTTATACTAAAGATATGATTTTTCATTCAGCAGGAGATTGTTGGGCTAGTTCACGTGTTATTGTTGACTTTGCGAAAAAAGTTGGAGTTAATGCTGTTGTTCGTGAAAATGCAAAATATTTAGATGCTAATGCTGGTTCTGGACATGAAAATGTTTATGCAGAATTAGATGGTATTGGTTATGTTATTGATGCTGGTTATAATGAAGCTAAACCACGTAGAGTAGTATTTGTTGAAACAGAAAATGGTTGGTATACAGGAAAGACTAATATCTATTCTGTTGGTGATAAGTATTTATCTTATCATGGATTTGAGAAAAATGTATCTGTTCCTGAAAATAATGTAATTACGGGACTACGTTATTGGGCATTAAAATATGGATTAAGTGAAAAATCTCAAATTGAAACAATTTATATTCCTAAAACGATTACTGAAATAGATTCTCGTGCTTTAGCAAATGTTCCCACTCTAAAATCTATTACAGTAGATAAGGATAATCCTAATTATTTATCATTTGATGGAGTATTATTTAGTAAAGATAAAAAAACTTTGATCACTTATCCTTCTGGGAAGAATGTTAAAAAAAATACTTTATATGATTTTGTAGAAACTATTGAATCCTATGGAGTTTCTGATAATGAGTATGTGGAAGAATTAATTATTCCAGAGGGAGTTAAAACGTTAAAAGCAAATGCAATTGTAGGTAACTTCAATTTAAAATATATAGATGTTGCAGAAAGTGTTGATGTTATTGAAGAAAAAGCTATTGTTAATCAAGGACAAGATTATACTGTTATTCGTAATAAGAATGCTCAAATAGGAAGCTTGCCTTGTAGTAAATATACTTATTTGTTTGGACCTAGAGGTTCTACAACAGAAGAGTATGCAACAAAAAATAGTTGTAATTTTACAGCTTTAGAAGATATTGGAGGAGATCCTTCTAAAGTAAAAGTTATTACATTAGATGATATTGAAGTAGAAGATGCTACTTATACAGGAAGTCCTATTATTCCAAAGATTAAAGTAGTTGTAGATGGTAAAACTTTAGTAGAAAATAAAGATTATTTTGTAGAAGACTTTCATCATAATATTGAGACGGGTAATTCTTATTTCTATTTACAAGGAATGGGTTATTATGTTGGAAGAGAAATTGTCAATTTTAATATTGAAAAGAAAGATATTGATTGGGAGTATACAAATCCAGTTGTTGATTATAATGGAAAAGCTCAATCACCTTTGGTTGTTGTTCATGATTCATTCTTTAAAGGAAAAGTTTCTTATCCAATTCATCCAAGTCATAGTGATAAACGTGAAAAAGCAGAATATACAGAGCCTGGAGAATACCGATTAGGACTTAATATTGATGGAGATTACAATTATAATTCTGTATCTCAATATATTACTTTTAAAATTAAAGGAATTGATATTAGTAAGGCGAAGATAGAAAAAATTGATGATTATATCTATACTACTGAGGGAGAATATTTAAGTGAAATAAAAAATAAGAAAGTTACTTTAAATGGTAAGACATTAGTAAAAGATACTGATTATACAACAAAAATTACTTCTGTTCGAGTTGATGATAATAATAATTCAATTTATTGTTTAACTGTTACTGGTAAAGGACTATATGAAGGTGTTGTTACTTCTAATGAGTTTATGATTGCTAAGAATTATAGTTTAGAATTGAATTATAAAGATGGACAATTCATGAAACCAGGAGAAAAATTGCAGTTAGTTATTTCTTCTAGTATTGGACTTCCACTTGAGCAGAATCATTTTACTTTTAAAAGTTATAACACTGATGTTGTGTCTGTTGATGATAATGGTAAGATTAGTGCTTTAAAAGAAGGAAGTGCTGAAATATATATAAAGTCTACTCTTTATAATAAGACTTTATGGATTACTATTAGGGTTTCTAATGAAAGAGTTCCTATGGAAGCTATGGTTTTATCTAGAGGTTCTATTACCACTAGTATTACCGTTGGTGGTTCTATTTCGGTGTATGGTAGTTTTTATCCTAGTAATACGACAGATAGTCGAAAATTGACATATCAATCTAGTGATGAATCTATTTTAACAGTTAATTCGAATGGTCTTGTAAGGGGAATTCGTGAAGGCGTTGCGACCGTTACTGCTACTACTTCTGGTGGATTTGTTGATCGTATTAAGATATTTGTTGGAACGAATCCAGAAAGTATTCCATTAAAAAGTATTTCTTTATTAAGAAGACCTTCTTCTTTAGAAGTAGGGGATACTTATACAGATTTATCGATTGGGTTTAATCCTAGTGATACTACTATATCTAAGAATCTTACTTATCGTTCTTCTAATCCTAGTGTTGCGTCTATTGATTCTACTGGTAAGATTACAGCTTTAAAGGTAGGGAAAACTTATATTATTGTGAATGCAAATGAAGAGTATTCTCAAGTATTTGAGTTAATGGTTAATCCTAAGAAATCTTTAACATTAGATAAAGATAGTCTTGAATTGGAAGGAAATGAAAGTTTGAGTAATCATACTTACAAGCTAGTTCCTACTTTAACGAATATTACTGGAAATGTTAGCTATAAAAGTTCTAATACGAGTGTTGCAACAGTAAGCAGTGATGGTACGATTACAGCAAAGAATGCTGGTAATGCTATTATTACTGCTAGTGTAGGTTCTTATCAGGCAAAATGTAATATAATTGTTTCTGTTCATCCATCTAGTATTAGTCCTAATAAAAAATCTTTAACGTTAGAAGAAGGAAACGAAGAGACTATTACAATTACTTATAATCCTACTAATACTAGTGTTAAAAATTTAACTTGGAAAAGTTCTAATGCAAGTATTGCAACTGTTGATAGTAAAGGAAAAATAACAGCTAAAAAAGCTGGAAGTACTACGATTACTGCTACTACTCAAAATAATAAGAAGACAACTATTACCGTTACAGTTATTGAAAAACCAATTTATCCTGAAAAAGTTGCTATTTCTAATAGTATATCTTCTTTAGGAGTAGGAGAGAGTGTTTTATTAACTCCTAGTTTTACACCTACAAATACAAATCAAAAAATCGTTACTTGGACTAGTTCTGATAAGAATGTTGCTACTATTGATTCGAATGGAAAAGTAACAGCTTTAAAAGAAGGTGCTACAACAATTACTGTTAAAACATCTAATAATAAAACAGCAAGTTTTAAACTTACTGTTGTTAAGAAAAATATTGCTGTTGATTCTATTTCTTTTAATGATGTTTCTAAAGAATTTGGAGTAGGTGAAGTAGTATCTTTAGTACCAAATATTTCTCCAAGTAATGCTACAAATAAAAGTGTTACTTGGACTAGTTCAGATACTAGTATTGTTACGGTTGACCAAACTGGTACTGCTCAAGTAATTGGTGAAGGTAGTGCTGTTATTACAGCAAAGACTAATAATGGGAAAGAAGCAAGTATTACGATTATTGGTCAATATAGAACTCCTAGTGTTTATTATATGACTCATGTTCAAGATTATGGTAATCAGGATTATGTAAAAGATGGGGCTATGTCAGGAACTAGTGGACAATCTAAGAGACTTGAAGCTATTCGTATGAATATTAAATGGAGTAAGTATTCTGGAGATATTGAATATAGAACTCATGTAGAAGACTATGGTTGGATGAATTACGTTAAGAATGATGCTATGTCAGGAACAAGTGGACAAGCAAAAAGACTAGAAGCCATTCAAATTCGACTAACAGGAGAACTTGGTGAACATTATGATGTTTATTACCGAGTACATGCACAAGACGTTGGTTGGATGAACTGGGCGAAGAATGATGAAATGTCTGGTACTGCAGGATATGGAAGAAGACTAGAAGGAATTGAAATTGTACTTGTTCAGAAAGGACAAAATCCGCCTACAAGAAATGATTTAAAGAGTAATAAGGCTTTTTTACAAAAACAGGTTTTATATACAACTCATGTACAAGATATTGGATGGCAAAGTGAAGTAGCAGATGGAGAAATGTCAGGTACAAGTGGACAATCTAAAAGACTAGAAGGAATTAAGATTCATTTCTATAAACCAGATGTCAGTGGAGATATTGAATATAGAACTCACGTACAAGATATTGGTTGGCAAGATTTTGTCAAGAATGGTGAGATGTCTGGAACCAGTGGACAGTCTAAAAGATTAGAAGCTATTGAGATACGGTTAACTGGTGAGATGGAGAAAAAATATGATATTTATTACCGAGTACATGCACAAGATGTAGGATGGATGAATTGGGCAAAGAATGGAGAAAAATCCGGTACTGCAGGATATGGAAGAAGACTAGAAGGAATAGAAATTGTGATAGTTGATAAGGGAGAGGCTCCACCTAATAGAAATAATATTCATACTGATAAATCATTTATTGATAAGAATGCGTAAGAACAGAGAAATCTGTTCTTTTTTCTGTTAATAATGTAAACAGACAGTAAAGTGCTTTTATAATCCGTGAAAATAATCGTGAAAAAAGGTATAATAGAAGAATAAGGAGGGGTATAATGAAAAAAGCAAAATACTTATTTCTTTTTATGATTTTATTTAGTTTTCCTAAAGTTTATGCAGAAACGATTGCAAATCATTCTACAATGAAACATACCAAGAAAGAAATCATTGATAAATATCATGAAACAAGATCAAGCTTTAATTATAATAAATCTGTATATGAAGAAGTACCATCTTTGAATATACCTTATAAAGAGGGAAAGTTAAAAGCTGAAGTAGAAAAAGATACTTTAAATCAATTAAATTTTTATCGTTATTTAGCAGGATTAAATGAATTAACCATTGATACAACTAGACAAAAAGCTAATCAAAAGGGAGCTTTGATTCTAGCAGCTAATCATTCTTTATCTCATTATCCAACTAAGCCATCTAATATGGATGAATCATTCTATCAAGAAGGATATTCTGCATGTGGTAGTAAAAGTAATACTTGGCAAGGAAATATTAGTAATGGATATCGAATTGATAGAGTACCGGAAGCATTTATTATTGATAATACTAATGTGGATGGAAATGTTGCTCATCGATCTAGTATGTTAAATCCTAAAGCAAAACAAGTAAGTTTTGGATTTGTAAATCAATATGCAACGATGTCTATTCATTATGATAATACTAATTATAATAAGGATTCTTATTATCCATGGCCATCAAGTGGATATTTTCCTGTAGAAGCCATGGGTCAAGATTCTAAAACATTATGGTCAATTTACTTAGGTAATTATCAGATGACGAAAGATACAAAAGTAATTTTAGAATATAATAATAACTCTTATATAGTAAATAATAGTAGTTTACATTATACGAATTATTCTAAAAATATGTATTATTCTCTTCCAAAAGAATTAAGATTACAAATTACCAATAGTAATCAATTTATTAGTGGAGCAAAAGTTCATGTAAGGATAGAATCTTTAAAAAATAATCATAATATTGAATATGATGTAAAATTTTTTAGTGTAAAAGAATCAATGCCAGAACAAGTAATTTTAGATAAAAAGAATGTAACAATAGAGATCGAAGAAGAAGAAGAGTTAAAGGCAACTGTTTTACCAGAAGAAGCTTTTGATAAGAGTGTTTCTTGGGAAAGTAGTGATTCTTCTATTGTGACAGTTTCAAATGGAAGAATAAAAGGAATCAAAGAGGGAACTGCTACTATTACCGTTAAAACAAGTAATGGAAAGACAGATACTTGTAAAGTAACAGTGAATAAACAAACTCCTGGAGTATTGTATTCTACTCACATACAAGATATTGGATGGCAAAAATATTATCGTGATGGGGAATTATCAGGTACTACTCATCAATCAAAACGATTAGAAGCAATCAAAATAAAATTAAAAGGAATTTCTTATTCTGGTAGTATAGAATATAAAACACATATTGAGGATTATGGATGGGAAAAGTATTTTAATCGAAATAATGAATTATCAGGAACAAGTGGACAAGCAAAACGATTAGAGGCCATTAAAATAAGATTAATCGGTGAAGTAGCAAATCATTATGATGTTTACTATCGTGTACATGCTCAAGAATTTGGATGGTTAGGTTGGGCACGTAATGGAGAAGAGGCTGGAACAGCTGGATATTCTTATCGATTAGAAGGAATTGAAATAAAATTAGTAGAAAAAGGAAAATCTTTAGATGATTATCAAAAACAGGATTCTTTTAAAAGTCAGTCTAATCATGCTTATATAGAACCTACTAAGATACTATATCAATCTCATATTGAGTCTATTGGTTGGCAACAAGAAGTACATGAGGAACAAATTTCTGGTACAACAGGAAAATCTCTAAAACTTGAAGCAATTAAAATCATGATAGAGGATGGAGAGTATTCTGGTAATGTTGAATATAAAACTCATATACAAGATGTTGGTTGGGAAAAGACTTTTAAAAAGAATAATGATATTTCAGGTAGTTTAGACGGAAAAAGATTAGAAGCACTAGAAATTAGATTAACAGGAGAGATTAAAAATTATTTTGATATTTATTACCGAGTACATGCACAAGATGTAGGATGGATGAATTGGGCTAAAAATGGAGAAATGTCTGGTACTGCAGGATATGGAAGAAGACTAGAAGGAATTGAAATAATTCTAGTTGGGAAAGGTTCACTTCCTCCTGTCAGAGCAAATACAAAGAGTAATAAAGCGTTTTTACAAAAACAGGTTTCTTATACAACCCATGTACAAGACATTGGATGGCAAAGTGAAGTAGCAGATGGCGCAATGGCAGGAACTAGTGGACAATCAAAAAGACTAGAAGGAATTAAAATTTATTTTCATAATTCTGAAGTTGGTGGAGATATTGAATATCGAACTCATGTAGAAGATTATGGCTGGATGGATTATGTAAAAAATGGAGAAATGTCTGGGACTAGTGGACAATCAAAAAGATTAGAAGCTATTCAGATTCGTCTAACAGGAAAATTAGAAGAAAAGTACGATATTTATTACCGGGTACATGCACAAGATGTAGGATGGATGAATTGGGCAAAGAATGGAGAAAAATCCGGTACTGCAGGATATGGAAGAAGACTAGAAGGAATAGAAATTGTGATAGTTGATAAAGGAGATACTCCACCTAATAGAAATAATATTCATACTGATAAAGCATTCATTGATAAAAATGTTTAGATTAATTAATCGAAAGAAAGGACAAAATTATTGTCTTTTTCTTTTTGCTATAAATGATTTTTATAATATATTTTTCTGTATAAAAAAGTGGAATAATTAGTTGAAAAAAATTTTTTTTCCGATATAATAGAGAACAGTTGTAAAAATTTGGGGGTGTAATATCTGTGGAGGATAAATTGTTAGTTTTAATTGTTAATGATATGGTAATATTCCCCAATAATGAAGTTAGAATTGAGTATGATAATTCTTATGATAAGCAAATGATTGAGATTGTTGATAAAATAGAAGATAATCTCATGTTAATTGTTAATCCTATCGAAGATGGTTCTATTGGAGTTACTTCATTTCCAAAATATGGAGTACTTGGACGTTTAAAGTTAAAAATGAATGTTCCAAATGGAAAAACTCGTATTGTGATTGAAGGAATAGAGAGAGTAGAAATTTCTTCTTATATGGAAGATGGTAATTTTTATCGTGCTGATTATAGAAAAGTTGATATTCTTGAAGAAGATGATGCTAAAGACTATTTCAATATTTTAGTAAAATCTTTAGATAATTATATTGTTAAAGTTCCTTATATGGGTAATGCTATTATGAGTCAATTGAATGGAATTGATACATTAAACGACTTGTGTGATTTGATTGTTAGCTTTTTACCAATTAAATATGAAGATAAAAAGAAATATATTACTACAATTGATCCAATTCAAAGAGCAAAATATCTAATGGAAGATATGAATCGAGATTTAAAATTTGTAGAATTAGAACAGAAAATAGAAGCAGAAGTAGAAAAAGAATTAAATGATACTCAAAAAGAATACTTTTTACGAGAAAAAATAAAATTAATGCAGAAAGAATTAGGAGAAGCTAATAATAAAGATTCTGAAGTAGAACGTCTTACGAAAAAGATTTCTAAATTAAAGTGTAATGCTAAAGTAAAAGAAAAAATTAAAAGAGAGTTAAATCGATATGATAATTTGAATAGTAATTCGCCAGAAGTAGGAATGATTCGGGAATATTTAGATTGGATGATTCATTTACCTTGGAATCATTATACAAAAGATACTAATGATTTAGTGAGAGTTAAAAGAATTTTAGATTCCTCTCATTATGCACTAGAAGAAGTAAAAGATCGTATTTTAGAGTATTTAGCAGTAAAACAAAATACGAATAATTTACGTAGTCCTATTATTTGTTTAGTAGGTCCTCCTGGAGTTGGTAAAACTTCTCTAGCGATTAGTATTGCGAAAAGCTTAAACAGAAAAACTGCTAAAATTAGCGTTGGTGGAATTAATGATGAGGCAGAAATTGTTGGACATAGAAGAACATATATTGGAGCAAACCCAGGAAGAATTATTCAAGGAATTCGTAAAGCTGGTACGACCAATCCAGTTTTTATCATTGATGAAATTGATAAAATGACGAAAGATATTAAAGGAGATCCTGCTAGTAGTTTGTTGGAAGTATTAGATCCAGAGCAAAATAATAAATTTTCTGATCATTATATTGAAGAAGAATTTGATTTATCTCAGGTAATGTTTATTGCAACTGCTAATTATGTTGAACAGATTCCTTATGAATTAAGAGATCGTTTAGAAATTATTGAACTTTCTAGTTATACAGAATATGAAAAATTAGATATTGCGAAGAACCATTTAATACCTAGAGAATTAGAAGAACATGGACTTACTAGTTTACAAGTACAAATGGATGATGAAGCAATTATGACATTAATTCGAAATTATACAAAAGAAGCAGGAGTACGTGAATTAGAGAGAATGATTGCATCATTATTTCGTAAAATCGTTAAAAAATTATTATTAACGAGTGATGTTGCTTTTTATCAAATTGATAATGAAATGATAGAAGAATTATTAGGAAAAAAGAAATTTACTTATATGGAGACATCACAAGAAGATGAAGTTGGTGTAGTAAATGGAATGGCATATACTGTATTTGGTGGAGATATTTTACCAATTGAGGCAACATTATTTAAAGGAAAAGGAGATTTAATTTTAACAGGATCTCTAGGAGATGTTATGCAAGAGTCTTGTCATATTGCCTTAAATTATATTAAATCTAATGCTGAACAATTTCATATTACAACGGATATTTTTGAAAATCATGATATTCATATTCATGTCCCAGAAGGAGCTGTTAATAAAGATGGGCCAAGTGCAGGAGTTACTATTACAACAACATTAATTAGTTTATTTACCAATAGAAAGGTACCTAAAAAAATTGCTATGACAGGAGAAATTACTTTACGTGGTAGAGTACTTGGTATTGGTGGCTTAAAAGAAAAAGTAATTGGTGCTCATCGAGCAGGTATTAAACAAGTATTCATTCCTGATGAGAATGAAAAAGATTTAGATGATATTCCAGAAGAGATAAAAAAAGATATTCGTTTTATTTCTGTTAATAATTATAGTGAAATATTTCAATCTGTTTTTAGAGAGGAGGATGATTAATGGAAGAGTATAGTTTGGAAGATTATAAGAATGTAATTATATTAAAAAATCAATTATTAACTATGGATATTGATCAATTAAAAGTTCTTTATCAAGACTATGATTTATATCTTTTGTTTTTAGATACACTTTCTGTTTTGACATCAATTGATTGTGGATTTTTACTATTACAAGATGATATTATTCCTAAGATTGAACAAGTAATACAATATAATCGATTTGAGGCTGATTCTGATACTTTTCAAATTATTAATGAAATGATTCAATACTTTAACTTAGTAAAGAATTATTCTCCTAATCGTAAAAAAGTATTGGTTCGTTCTTATTATGCTTATCAAGAAGATATTCGAAAAATAAAAATTGATAATATGAATGATTTATATCAAGCTATTGCTTATGATGCGAATCTTGTTTTAGCATTGGAGCAAGAAGATATGAGTCATGTGGAAAATGATAAGTATTTTTTATCATCATTAAATTATATGATAGAATCAATGCCAGAGATATTTCAAGGTAATCATTCTTTCCAATTGTCTCAAGAAAAATTAGATTCTATTGAAGTTAGACATTGGCCATTTGACCGAGAAATACGAAATTCTTTAAAGAGTACGACAGAGAATTTTCAAAAGATTAAATAAAGAAGAATAAATGTTCTTCTTTTTTCATAGCCTTTTATAGGAGGATTTTATGGAAAAAAAAGTAACGTTTAAAAAAGAAATACAATTTCCTACGATGATAGGAGAAATATCTGCTATATCGTTAGAACCTAATTTAAGATTTGTTAATGAGTCTAATGTAGAGGGAGAATTATTATTACATGGAAAATATAAATTAACAGAGGCTTCTCGAGTAGAAGAAGATTTTGATTATCAAATTCCCTTAGAAATTACGATGCAAGAAAAATTAGATTTAAATACTACAAAGATTGAAATAACTGATTTTACTTATGATTTAGAAGGGGAAAATTTTATGAACTGTCATATAGAATTAACAGTTGAAGGTGATGAGATTGTTGAAGAGTTAGATGATGATAGAGAATGTGATGATAATCCATTAGAAAAAGAAATCGAAATTCCTAGAATTGAAGATATACCAAGTAAAAAAGAAGAGAGAAAAGAAGAGGTGGAAATAGTAGAGAAAGAAGAATATCAAGAAGAAATGCATATGGAAGAAAAAGAGAATACAATTGATACATCATTATTTTTAAATATCAAAGATGAGAATGAAACTTTTGGAACTTTTTTAGTTTATATTGTTCGTCAAAATGAATCAATTCATTCTATTATAGAAAAATATCATACAACATTAGAAGATGTAGAACAATATAATGATATTTCCAATATTGAAATTGGAAGTAAACTAATTATTCCTTTAAAAAATGAATAATTCTATTTTTTCTTATTTATCTTCTATTGATAAAATAGATTATTATGATAATCATTGTATTTTGTATTCTAAAGGAGAGAAATATTATTATCAGAAAGCTAACTCTTCTGTTTTTTCAGTAATTGATTCTTTGAAGTCTAAACAATTTTCATTTATTGGACCAAACCTTTCTAAAAAAGATTATTTATTATATTCTC
Organism: uncultured Caryophanales bacterium; assembly: GCA_946614095.1. Lineage (GTDB taxonomy): Bacteria > Bacillota_I > Bacilli_A > RF39 > UBA660 > UBA3789. The sequence continues at coordinate 12,631 of CAMOGG010000036.1, forward strand.
TTTTAGAAGAAGATGAAGATTATGAATTCAAAAAAAAAGAATTGATTCGGGTTCTTGCAGCTTTTCATGAGTTATCTATGGAAGAGAAGATATATTCAATGGAAGAGAAAAAAAAGCAGTATGATACTATTTATTCTATGATTGATTCAAGGATGAAATATTATTTAAAATTACAGGATCAAATTGATGAATTTTCTTTTCCTTCTCCAGCATATTACTTACTTATTAAAAATATTAGTAAGGTTTATCGATTACTACATTTTGCTTTTCAAGAGTTAGATAAATGGTTTCAAGGTGAAGAGATGAAATATCATGAAGTATTTTTAATGACAAATGTGTCTTTGGATCATTTTCATTTTGGAGAAACTTCTTATTTTTATGATTATGGAGAAGGAGAAAGAGGAGTTTTTATTGATGATTTGGTTTCTTTTTTTCAAAAAGACTTGTTTTTACTTCCTATTAAAGATTTGTTTCATCTGTATCAAGAGTATATTCCTTTTACGAATGGTGAGAAGCTTTTATTCTTATGTCTTTTCTCAATACCAGAGGAAATTTCCTTTCAAGATTCTTCTTTTCAAGATACCATACGAGTAAGAAGATTTGTGGATTCTATTGATATTATTCAAGAATTTTTATTAGAAGAAAATAAAGAAAATCAAGAAGCAGATCAAGAGAAATTCAAAGAAGAGAATAATGACATTGATTTTCGTAGTGATGAAGATGAGAATTAATAATTGATAAAAAATAATAATAAAATTGACAATGATACTAGAGAGAAAGAAGAGATTATTTCTTCTTTTTTGCTTACAAGAAGAACATCTACAAAATATTTTATGTTTGGTATTCATGATAACCACCTAATTTATCATATTCTAAGAAAAAAAATGCGTGAATTCTTTGTAAAAGAGAAAATTGATGCTATAATGTAGATAATCATTATTATCAATGTGATAAAAGTGAAAATATAGGGAAAAGAGGTATTGTTATGGAATTAAAAGGTAGCAAAACAGAACAAAATTTAATGACTGCGTTTGCAGGAGAATCACAAGCTAGAAATAAATATACTTATTTTGCAAGTAAAGCTAAAAAAGAAGGATATGAACAAATTGCTTCTATTTTTGAAGAGACTGCTAATAATGAAAAAGAACATGCTAAAATGTGGTTTAA